>JAGRHX010000629.1 GCA_020444775.1 Gammaproteobacteria bacterium | reverse complement strand
GTGGATGGCCGGCGCGATGATGTGGCTGGGTGGCTCGTTGGCGAGTTGGATGATGTACTCGCCCAGATCGGTCTCGAGCACGTCCACGCCGACCGCCTGCAGGGCCTCGTTGACCGCGATCTCCTCACCGATCATCGACTTGCTCTTGGTCACCCGGCGTGCGTTCGCCCGCTTGCACAGATCGACGATGATCGCACGCGCCTCGGCCGGGGTGCTGGCCCAGTGCACCTGGCCGCCGTTCGCCACCACGTTGGCTTCGAACAGCTCGAGGTAGGCGTCCAGGTGCTGCAGCGTGTGCTCCTTGATCTCGCGGGCCGCGCGCTTCACCGCCTCGAACTCGGGAAAGGCGTCTATGGCCTCCTGCCGCCGACTGACAAAACCCGTCTGGGCAAAACGCAGCGCGCTCTGCAGCTGGCTGTCCTCCAGGGCCACATAGGCGCGCTGCTTGAATCGATGGGCATTGGACTGCATGGGTGTCTCCGCCTCGGCCCCGGGGTCAGGATTCCGGCTCGCCGATCGCGGCCGCGTCCGCCATCCCAGCGAGCAGCTCGGCGCAGTGATAGACCTTCACAGAGCTGCCGGACCTGCTCAGCCGCCCGGCCATGTTGAGCAGACAGCCGAGATCACCGCCGAGCAGCACCTCGGCACGCGTGTCCTCGATGCAGCGCACCTTGTCCGCCACCATCCGCTCGGAGATGCGTGGGAACTTCACGCAGAAGGCGCCACCAAAGCCGCAGCAGACGTTGCTGTCGCGCATCTCCTGCAGACGCAGTCCCTCGACCTGCCTCAACAGCGCCCGCGGCTGGCTCTGCACTCCCATCTCACGCAGCCCGGAGCAGGAGTCGTGATAGGTCGCCACCATATCGAAACGTGCCTGCAAGCCGTCCACCCGCATCACGTCGTGCAGGAATCCGAGCAGCTCGTGGGTGCGCTCGGACAGGGCCCTCGCCCGGTCGGCCCACGGCACGCTGGCCTGGAACAGCTCCGCGTAGTGATGACGGATCATGCTCGCACACGATCCCGACGGCGCCACTACGTAGTCGAAACCTTCAAAGGCCTCTATGGTGCGCTGGGCGAGCCGACGGGTGAGGTTCAGATCGCCTGAGTTGAAGGCTGGCTGACCACAGCAGATCTGCGGTTGAGGAACCTCGACCGTGCAGCCGGCCTGCTCGAGCAGGCGCACGGCGGCGAAACCGATATTGGGTCGGAACAGATCCACCAGACAGGTCACGAACAGACCGACTCGCGGCTTGGGCGTGCTCGTATCGGACATCGAGGCTCGGCTACCTCCAGGCATTGGTGTCTTTGGGCTCGAGTGGCACGGACGCGGCTCAGTCCTGACGTGACTTGAGCTCGTCCACCTCGGTCTTCAGCAGCGCGACAATCTCTTCGAGCTCGGCGACCCGCGCGCTGAGCGCCGCGTGGAAGTCCGGATCGTCTGGGATGCTGCGCATCGGCGCCAGCTCGTCACGATCCGGTGGCAGGCTCTGCGGTGCGCCGACACCGAGCAGGTGCGCATAGCGTGCCTCGCGCCGGCCAGGCTCCACCGGCAGCCGCGTGACCTGCGGCTCGTCACCCGTCATCAAACGGTTCAGCGTCGACTCCACCTCGGCGACGCTGGCGAACTCGTACATGCGACCGCTGCGCCCGCGCAGCTCACCCACGGTCTGGGGTCCGCGTAACAGCAGCAGACAGAGCACCGCGAGATCGGCACGCGTGAATTTGAAGCGCAGCCCCAGCTCGTCGTCCAGACGATGCGCGAACTTGACGCTGCGGCTGCCGGCCGGGCTACGCTCACGGACCAGATACCGCGCCATCAGACCGTCCAGCGCGCTTCGGATCTGCGCCTCGCTCAAATCCATCACCGGCTCTCGATTGGAGCGCTGGTTGCACGCCGCGGTCAGACCGCTGACCGTCATGGGATAGTAATCAGGCGTCGCCAGGCTCTTCTCGATCAACGCACCCAGGACACGCTGCTCCTGTTCGTCGAGATCCCAGTCCATCTTGACACTCCCTAAGCTGGTGGCGGGTCGGGCCGAGGGCCGCTCGCGCGCGGCGCGATGTGGATCGCAAGACCGCTGTCAGCACGCCGGATTCGGATACCGGCACAGGGTACGTCACCCGCAGGCTCGGATCCTTGACGCAATGCACGGCGCGCCGCTCAGAGCTCTTGGAGCAACCGCTCAGTGCAGACCCGCCGACAGGCCACTAGCAGACAGATCCAGCTTGTCGATCTGCTCGCTGAGGTCGTGTGTATGCGAAACCCAGTAGTTCTCCGTGCCGAACCAGGGGAAGGCCTTCGGGAACGCCGGGTCCGTCCAACGGTGCGCGAGCCAGGCCGCGTGGTGCATCAGACGCAGGCCGCGCAGCGCCTCGATCAGGGCGATCTCACGCCAGTCCAGCTCGAAGAAGGTCTCGTAACCCTCGGCGATGTCGAACAGCTGCTCGCGCATCTGCTCGGCATCGCCATCCAGCAGCATCCACAGATCCTGGATGGCCGGCCCCATGCGGCAGTCGTCCAGATCGACCAGGGCGACGCCGCGCTCCGACCAGAGGATGTTGCCGCGGTGCAGATCGCCATGCAGCCTCAACTGCCGCATCGGACCGATGTCGGCATAGCGACGCTCGATGCGCTGTAGCAGGTTGGCGGTCACCTCGGCGTAACGGCTTTCCAGACCGACCGCGAGCAGACCGCTTCGCTGCACGGTCTCGACCGCGCGATAGCCAAAGCTCTGCACGTCGAGCGCCGGTCGGTGCTGAAACCCGTGCAGCGCGCTGACCGCGTGCATGCGACCGAGCAAGCGGCCGAGCTGACGTCGATCCTCGGCGTGGTTCAACTCCGGCCAATAGCCGCCCACCGACGGATAGACCGCGAATCTGAATCCAGCGTGCTCGAGCAGCGTCTCGCCCTCGCGATCCGCCATCGGCGCGACCACCTCCACCTCGTTGCGCGCCAGCTCGATGGCGAAGGCGTGCTCCTCGCGAATCGTCGCGTCGCTCCAACGCGCTGGTCTGTAGAACTTCGCCACCACGCTGCGGCCGTCCTCCAGACCGAGCTGATAGACGCGATTCTCGAAGCTGTTCAGCGCCAGCAGTCGACCCGAGCAAGCCACCCCCAAGGTCTCCACCGCGTCGAGCACCACGGACGGCTCGAGTCCGTCGAAGGGCCGCTGGTCCGCTCCACTCACGTTGCGATCGTCGTCTGCCATGACAGGCTGCTCAGCTCGGCTCGGCGGCCAGCCTGGCCACCGGCGCCTCGTCGATGGGCGCATGGATGACGGCCGCCAGCAGGCCGAGCGCGATACCGGCCCACCACACCGGATCGTAGGTGCCGATGGTGTCGTACAGATAGCCGCCCAACCACACGCCGCTGAAGCTCCCGAGCTGGTGGGAGAAGAACACGATACCGAAAAGGGTGGCCATGTATCGGACACCGAAGACCTGGGCGACGATCGCCGAGGTCAGCGGCACGGTGGACAGCCACAACAGGCCCATGGAAGCCGAGAACAGATAAATGGTGAGCTCGGTCTTCGGCGCCAGCAACAGCCCGGTGATGGCCAGCGCCCGCAACAGATAGATGAAGCTCAGCGCGGTGCGCTTGCTCATGCGCTGACCGACCAGGCCGGCGGAGAAGGCGCCGAGGATGTTGACCAGACCGATGATCGCCATGCTGTAGGCGCCGACCTCGGGCGCCAGTCCCAGATCGCGCACGTAGGCCGGGAAGTGCACACCGATGAAGGCCACGTGGAAGCCGCAGACGAAGAAGCCCACGGTCAACAGCACAAAGCCGCGATGCCCGACCGCTTCCTTTAGCGCCTGGCCGATGGTCTGCTCCATGGCCTTGCGCCCGGCGGCGGCGTCCTCACCCGGCAGGATCAGGGCGATTGGCAGGATCACCGAGGCCGCGATCGCCAGGAACAGCAGCGCGTCCTGCCAGCCCAGACCACTGATCATCCCCTGGGCGACGGGCGAGAAGACCACCTGACCGAAGGAACCGGCGGCCGTACCCAGGCCGAGTGCCAGGGTCCGTCGTCGCGCCGGCACCACCTTCGCCATCGCTGCCAGCGCGATGGAGAAGGAGGTGAAGGCGATACCGAGCCCGGTCAGCACACCGCAGGTCAGCTGCAGGGCGACGCTGCTGTCGGCCAGTCCCATACCGAGCACACCACCGGCGTAGATCAACGCGCCGCCGGCGAGCACGTAGGGCGGACCGAAGCGATCCGAGAACATTCCCGCCAGCGGCACACCGGCGCCCCACAGCAGGTTCTGAATCGCCATCGCCAGGGCAAAGGTCTCGCGGTTCCAGCCGCGCGCGCTGGTCATCGGCTCGAGAAACAAGCCGAAGGACGAGCGCACGCCGAAGCCCAGGAAGGAAATCAGACAGCCGGCGACGATGACGACCAGCACCGCGCGCGTGAGGCGTTCGCGGGCGGCGACATGGTCGGCGCCGACCATGGTGCGAGTGGAGATGGACATGAACGAGTTCCGAATCGTGAAGCCGACAATCCGCCAGCGGTGCCGCAGCGATCATTCCACCCGAACGGGCTCGGGAGCCCTCACCGTGAGGCGACGAAGGCCGCGAGGCACGTCTCGGGGGTGCCTTTATAGCCGAAGTCGCCCCGGGTTTGCGCTGCACGTTACCTCCAGCGCATCGTTAGCGCCCCGATCCCGACATCGATCTGCCTGTCAATCACGTCATTCGAGCAGGTCCGCGCCGCCCTCCGGAGTGCGTGACTGGCGCGCCTGGCGCTCGATGTCACGTGCCTCGCTGGCCAGATCGCCCTCCGCCGCAGTCGCTTCGCTGGCGCTGTCCGGTGCGCGCGTCGGCGGCTCAGGCGCGGCCTTGGGCTCCGATTCGAGCATCCTGACCGGCAGGCCCTGCGGAAATATCACCTCCCGCGCATCGTCCGGCAGCGAGATGCCGGCGGCCTCGAAGGCCCGAATCACCAACCGCATGACGGCCGAGCGCACCTTGAGCTTGCTGTGGGCATGACCGTCGATCCAGAAGTACAGGCGCAGGTTGATGGTCGACGATGCCAGCTCTTCGACCAGCACGGTCGGCTCCGGATCGTCGAGCACCGCCGAGTGCTCACGCAACACGCCCAGCGCAATGTCCTGGGCCTGGACGATACTCGCCTCATAGCCGATACCGACCATGAAATCGGCGCGGATCTTGGGATTCGCGGTGAAGTTCTTGATCGTGCTCTTGTAGACCGTGGCATTCGCGATCTGGATGTGGTTGCCGTCGAAATCGAGCAGCACGGTGCCACGCGTGGTTACCCGCTGGACGATGCCGCTCCGTCCCTCGACCTCGATCGCATCGCCCAATCGGAACGGCTTCTGGATGCTGATCAGGATGCTGGCGAGAAAATTCTCGGCGATGTCGCGAAACGCGAAGCCCAGCACCAGTCCCAGCAGACCGGTGCCGCCGACCACGGTGACCGCGAGCTGGGTCAGCCCCGAGACCCGCAGGAACAGATAGATGCCGAGCACGATGACTCCGGCGTACAGCACCTTCTGCAACACGCTTCGCACCAGGGCGTTGTCGATGCGTCCACCGAGCAGCCGGGTGAACAGCCGAGCGAAGGCGCCGGCCACGGCCAGCGTGACGAGCAGGATGCTCAGACCGAGCACGAACAGCGGCAGCGCGCGCACGATCTGACGCCATAGCGCATCGAGCTCACGGGTCGCGGGCTCCAGCGACCACAGCGGCGGATCGATCACGTGGATGTTATTGACGACCGCCACCACGCCCTGGGTACGGCGCGCCACATCGGCCGCCCATTGACGCTCGTCGATATCGCGCACACCGCCGCTGAGCACGACGATGCCGTCATCCACCGCGACCTTCGGATCCTCGAAGCGATCGGTCGCGAGCAGGATGTTGCTCAAGCGCCGGGCAATCTCGGCATCACGAGCCGGAGCGGTGACCGCCACCGTCTGGTCGGTACCCTCGATCTGGGCACGATTCGGCGGGTCGGTGTCCGTGGTGCCCGGCGTTTGCGGCTGTGCCCATGCTGTCGATCCACGGCAGATGAACAGCATCGCGAACAATGTGCCGGCCAGGTAGCGAACGGCCCGGCGTCGCGTCGCTCTCGACAACGGGATCGACATCGCGGGGATCGACATCGCGGTCAAACCCTCGCCGACCGGTCCCGCCGGGGCCAGGCATCCACCAGCCCAGCACGCGCAGTCCGGATTCATAGCGCCTGACGCGACCAGTCGCTGCGCAGCGCCTCCGCCACCGGCGAATCGTCCAGCAGCTCGTCGAGCACGGCCCGCATCAACGCGCTGCCACGTTGTCGCAGCAGTGGCTGGCCGTCGACCAGCAGGCTGGTGCCGTTCGTCGGAAGATAGGTGAAGGTCAACTTGTCACCCTTGCTCAGTGCCCTGTAACGGGTCTCCACACGCGCGTAATCGCGCGGGTCGAGCTCGCCGCGCAGCACATGTCGCCAGCGTTGCGGTGGCGACGCGGGCAATTGGTCGGTCAGGATCTCGAAGCTCACGATGGCCGGCAGCTGGCCGCCCATCACGGCCTCGATGCTCGCCTGGGCTGACGAATAGATGGTGCATCGGTAGACCTGGACCCAGAACTTCTCACGCACCGCCATGGCCCGTCTCGACAGACTCGCACCGCCCAGACTCAGTCCGTCCAGCTCGGCGGACGCCGCCGGCCCGGTGCCGGCGGCCAGAGCCGACGCGGCATGCGCCGTGAGGGCAGCGCTCAGACACGCAGCCATGCCCATCGACAGCATCATCATGCGGACCCACGCGGCACGCCGTGGCCACGCATCGACCTCTAGGACCTCTAGCAAGTGTTTCACCCGTGCCTCCTGATTGCACATCGAGGCCGCTCGCATCCGGAGCGGCGCAACGGGTGTGTGCAGATCACGTGCCAGGCAGCCCGGCTGCACGGCAACAGTGAGCGGTGCGCGAGCAGACGGGGCGAAGGCTACATGTGATCCAGCGATGCGCTACCGAGGCTTACAGCCGCCGCCAGCCGCCGCGCGGGTGAACCCGACAACACTACGCCTGAGGTCGCCATGCGACCTCGGGATGATCCCTGTCATCGGTGCAGGTGAACCAAACGGTGCAGATCCACCACTGCCCGCGCGGCTCGACGCGGCGGGTTGCCTAGCGATCGCTTGCCGGCTGATGTCCGACCGAATCGGCGTACTTGGCCAGGGCCTCCTCATCCAGATAGCGCTCCTCCCACTCCCGGATCTGGTCGAAGCCTGCGAAGGTATGGAAATCGCCGATGGGGTGATCCTTGAACTGCTCGAAGAAGCGCGCCTCGACCAGCGGCCCATCGTCACGCAGCGCGACACAGAAGTCGTACACCGCCTGCATGGTGACGCGTAGCGTCGCCCCCGGCAGGATGGTCACGGCGATCCCCAGCTCGTCCATCTGCGCCTTGCTCAGCCGCGGCGAGACACCGGTCTGGTTGTACAGGATCGGGCCCTGCACCTCCTTGCAGATCCGCTCCACCTCACCCAGATCGGTCGGGCCCTCGACGAACGCCATGTCGGCACCGGCGTCCAGATAGGCATTGGCGCGGCGGATCGCGTCGTCCAGGCTGCCGCCGTGCGCCCCCCGCGCGTCGGTGCGGGCAATGATGACGAAATCCGGATCCAGCTCGTCGCGCGCGTCGGCCGCGGCCCGGTACTTGCCTGCCGCCTCCTCCAGTGGAATCACCAGACGTCCGGCCACGTGCCCGCACCGCTTGGGAATCACCTGATCCTCGATGTGGATGGCGGCCGTGCCGGTTTGTATGTACTCACGCACCGTGCGAATGACATTGATCGCGTTGCCGTAACCGTTGTCGGCATCCGCGATCAGCGGCACGGCCACGGCGTTTGCGATGTAGCGCGCGTTCAGGTGCATCTCACTCATCGTCGCCAGACCCGCATCGGGCATGCCGAGCAGTGACAAGGAGGTGCCGTAGCCGGTCATGTAGATGGCCGGGAAACCGACCTTCTCCAGAATCTTGGCGCTCAGCGCGTTGTAGCACCCCGGCACCAGCAAGGTGCCTTCCGCCTTCATCAGTTCCCGCAAGCGCGTGGTCATCCGCATCGATGGGTCTCCGCAACGGTGGATTGGTTGTCGAGCATAAAGTCAGCCGGACAACTGTCGTCATGACGACAATAGCCTTGCTTATAGTAACCCAGGCAACTAACATCCCGAGATGCAACACGAAGACCTGGATCGGAACTTCGGCTTTCTGCTGCACGACGTCTCGAGGCTGTTGCGCACCGCCTATGACCGCAAGGTTCGCGCGCTTGGTCTGACCCGATCGCAGTGGTGGGTCCTGACGCATCTGTATCGGAATGCCGGAACCACGCAGTCGGAGCTGGCGGCGTTGCTTGAGATCGAGAAGGCGAGCCTCGGCCGGATGCTGGATCGCCTCGAGGCCAACGGCTGGGTCCGGCGCGAGTCCGATGCCACGGATCGGCGCGTGCGGCGGGTGTTCCTCACCGAGACCTTCGGCCCGTCGATGCGTCAGCTCCGCTCCGCCGCCGCGGACCTGCGAGCGGAAGCGCTGATCGGCATCGATCCCGCCGACATGGAACGCTTCATCGACGTGTTGCAATGCATGAAGACCAATCTGATCTGCCTGAACGCGGATGACGGCGGCGCGCAGGGCCCCGACGGCCGCGGCGTGGATGCCGGGCTCGAAGGCCGTCCCGGCGACAAGCTGGACGACCAACCGGGCGACCAACCGGGCGACCAGGCCACTCAGGAATCATCACGGGGCACCGCTTCGGACCCGTCACCCGTTCTGAATCACGTGGAAAGCAATGAGCACACAGTCGTCTGAAAAGTCGGCGGAGAACCCGGAAACGAGCACCAGCCAGGGCAATGACGCCACCCCGCCACGTCGCCATCGGCGCCGGCGGCGAGTCGGTCGTTCGCTGATTCGATTCGTGCTGATGCTGCTCGTGCCGGCGGTCGCGCTGATGGCGGGCGGCTACTACTACATGCACGGCGGCCGCTACATCACCACCGAGAACGCCTACGTCAAGTCCAACATCGTCGCCATCAGCGCCGACGTCTCCGGCCGGGTCGTTTGGGTCGGTGTGGACGACAATCAGCCGGTGAAGGCCGGCCAGGCACTGTTCCATCTCGATCCCGACCCGTTCCAGGTCAAGGTCGCGCAGTACACCGCGGAGATGGACAACGAACGCACCGAGATCGAGTCGCTGCGCGCCGACTTCCAGGAAGCGATCACACTGGCCGAGGAGGAGCGCGAGCGGGTGCGCTTCCTGCAGCGCCAGTTCGAGCGTCAGAAGCTGCTCAAGGCCCGCGGCATGGCCCGCGAGGAACAGTACGACGAGGCTGAGCACGAGCTGCGCCTCGCCATGCAGAAGGTCCGGACCACCGAGCAACACGCCAATCGCGTTCTCGCCCGGCTGGGCGGCGACGCCACGGTCCCGCCCGAGGCCCATCCGCGCTATCAGCGCGCCATGGCGGTACGTGACGAGGCGGTGATGGAGCTCGACGACACGGTGGTGCGGGCGCCCGCGGCCGGCATCATCAGCAACATGAAGCTGCAGGTCGGCGAGTACGTCGAGGAAGGCGAAGCCATCTTCAGCCTGATCGAGAACGAGGAGGTCTGGGTCGAGGCCAACCTGAAGGAGACCCAGCTCACCCATGTCACAGAGGGCCAGGTCGCGACGCTGGTCGTCGATGCCTATCCCGACCAGAAATGGCAGGCACGGGTCGACAAGATCGCGCCGGCCACCGGCGCCGAGTTCTCGCTGCTGCCGCCGCAGAACGCAACGGGCAACTGGGTGAAGGTTGTGCAACGGGTACCGGTTCAGCTTGCCATAGAGCCGCACTCGGAAGCGCCGCCGCTACGGGCGGGCATGACCGTCACCGTCAGTATCGACACCGAACGCGAACGGGAGCTCCCGCCGTTCGCCCAGAAGCTCTACGACCAGGTGGTGTCCAGTGCCTCGCAACTCGCCCAGGGAATGGGACTGGGCGACTCCGGGCTCGGCAAGTGGTTGAACGCCTACGCGGTCAACGGCGGCAACGGCAACGCCACGCGCGCCAACTGAACCCACCGGTCACTTGGAGTGCTACCGCCCAACGGGCCCTACGGCGATGATTGTCTCGCCGGCCGTTGGAGGGTGACGATGAGCAGCCCGACGGCCACCAGCAGCATGCCCAGGAACAAGCTGGCGGCCGGTCGCTCGGCGAGCAGCAGGGCGCTGAGCGCGACGCCTGATACCGGTGCCACGAAGTTGAAGCTGAGCATCACCCCGGGCGAGTAGCGACGCATCAGCATGAAAGCCACGGTAAAGCCCAGACCGGCCACGACCACGCCCTGATAGAGGATCCCGATTATCGGCGCCCAGTCGATCGACTCGGGGTCGATCTCCTCGAATATCAGACTACCCAGACCAAAGAGCGGCAGCGCCAGGGTCATCTGCCAGAACGCCACTCGCAGCGGCTCGATACTGCGAACCGCTCTTGCCCCCAGAGCAAGCCGCAGGCCGAGCAGACCGGCACTGAGCAGCACGATCAGATTGCCCTGCATGGTCCCCTCTGACATATCGCCGCTACCGTCACCCACCAGCGTCAACAGCGTGCCGGTGAAGGCGACACTCAGACCGAGAGCCCGTCCGGCGGTCATCCGATCCTGTGCGATCAGGAAGTGAGCGAAGAGGCTCGCGAACAGCGGATTGGTCGAGATCAGGATCGAGCCCATCGATCCCGAGGTCATACCGAAACCGATGTTCATGGCGCCGATCTGCACGGTGAACAACGCGCAGATGATCGCGTGCTGAGACCACTCGCCCCGCTCCGGCCACAGACGTACCCGCGCCACCGCACACCAACAGGCGATGAAGACTGCACCGAGGACGAATCTGAGAAACGCGCTGCAAAGTGGCGGGAAGGCCTGCAGCCCGTACTTGACCGCGACGGTGTTCCCACCCCATAGCGAATGGATGACAATGGCGATTACGACCGCCTTGGCAGGCACGTTGAATGACACGGTGGGGCTACCCGAGGTGGGGGCCGTCACCATAATGATCGGGGGAGCACCGCACAATGCCGTTGAAGACCAGCTACATATTCATTGCCAGCATGGACGTCGATCCCGACAAGGAAGCGCTGTTCCACGAGGTCTACGACACCGAGCACGTGCCCTTTCTGAGCTCGGTTCCCGGCGTGCACGGCGTGAGCCGCACCGAGCGGCAGCCATTGACGCTCAGCCTCGGCGGCGAGCTGAAGGAGATGGTGTTCGACGACGAGCCCAAGCACAGCGCCATCTACGAGATCGAGAGTCCCGAGGTGCTGACCAGCGCGGCGTGGGCGGAGGCCTCGGAACGCGGACGCTGGGCGACCGAGGTGAGACCGTTCACCCACAACCGGCGTCACATCCTGCGCAAGGTCACCCGTACCACCTGAACCCACGCCTGGCGCCGGGCCGTATGGCCGGCCCGGCGCCACGCCCGACCGGGCTCAGTCGCCAGTCCTCGCAGCGGTCCTGGCACCGAGGGTCTCGGCAACCCGAGCGAACTCGCTCACCGTCTGATAGCGCCAGTTCACCACCACGCCG
>JAGRHX010000628.1 GCA_020444775.1 Gammaproteobacteria bacterium | reverse complement strand
TGCCGGGGACGAAATGATGGATGTGCCGGCCGCCGACGCTGACGTTCCGGAACGGTCCCCAGTCCTCCCGGATCGCCCAGGTTGTCAGGCGGACCGCGGCGAAGCTGCCGAGGAATCCTCCCAGCAGGTTGAAAAGGACCAGTTCGCGGTTCGGGGTTGCGGAGTAGCCCTCGACCGCCACTCCGACCGTGTCGACTGCAGCGGCAGGCGCCGAATCGATCAGCCTGTCTGACCCCTCCTCGTGGGTCCGGCGGCTGAGCAGGCGCGTGTACTGGGCGGCAACTACGAGTCCCGCGATACCGACAGTGCCGACGGCCAGCGCCGCAGTTGCCCGGTCACTCTTGATCGCCTGCCAGTGCGAATGCGGTCGGCTGCGGCCGGGAAGGACCCTCGAAGCGAGCTTTGAGGCCGCGGCGAGCACGAACGGCTCAGAGCCTTGTCACGTTCCCGTTGTCCGGGAACTCTCTCGTCACTCCACGAAGGTCGAAGACGAGCTCGCTCTTGTCGATCACCTCTCGCCAGTCGAACTCGGGATGGGCGGTGATGATCACGCTGAGTTCCGCTTCGGCGAGGGCTGCCTCGAGATCCGGCGAGTTGCTGATCCCGGCTTCCTTCAGCTCTGGCACATGCGGGTCGTGGTAACGGACATCCGCACCCAGTTCCCTCAGCAGCCTGACGATCTTGATCGCGGGTGACTCCCTCGTATCGCCCACGCCTGCTTTGTAGCTTACGCCCAGAATAAGGATCCTGGAGTTGCTTACGGCCTTGCCGTTTTCGTTCAACAGACGCTCAATCCGGTTGACGCAGAACAGAGGCTGCGACTGGTTGATCTTGCCCGCAAGCTCGATGAATTCCGGGTAGAAATCCAGCTCTCGTGCCTTGAATGCGAGGTAGAAGGGGTCAACCGGGAGGCAATGTCCGCCCATTCCGGGACCGGGATCAAACCGCATGAAACCGAACGGCTTCGTCGAAGCGGCATCAACGACCTCCCAGATGTCGACTCCGAGCCGGCTGCAGAGCTGGGCCAGCTCGTTCACCATCGCAATGTTGACGGAGCGGAAAATGTTCTCGAGCAGCTTCGAGAGCTCGGCGGATTCCGGGCTGGAAAGCTGAACTACACGATCGCAGATGGTCTCATACAGCGCGACCGCGTTGATTCCGCAGGCCTCGGTCAGGCCGCCGACCAGTTTAGGTGTGGTTCGCACCGTGTAATCGGTCCGGCCCGGGTCGATGCGTTCCGGCGAGAACGCGAGGAAGAAGTCCTCCCCTGCCTGCCGACCGTCGGTCTCTAGCTTGGTCGCGACGAGATCTCGGGTGGTCCCGGGATACGTGGTGGACTCGAGCACAATCGTCTGCCCCGGCTGCAACACCTCGCTGATGTCTTCTACGGCCGCTTCGAGGTAGGTCAGGTCGGGCTCGCGGGAGCCCGTCAAAGGCGTCGGAACGCAAATGATCACCGCGTCACATTCGGCTAGCTCGGTGTAATCGCTGGTCGCTCGAATTCGATCCTTGAGCGGCTCAAGTGTGGCGGAGGAGATGTCCTCGATGTAGCTCGCGCCTCGGTTCAGGGATTCGATCTTGTTGGGATTGCTATCGAGGCCGACAATTTGACGGCCCGACTCTGCGAAGGCGACGGCAAGTGGCAAACCCACGTAACCCAGTCCGACAATGCCGATTTTCCGGAACTCCCTTGCCGGAGACGAAACGTTCAACGCACTGATCCTTTCTTAAGCCGAACTACCGAAAACGCTAGCGGTCGGAGGCGGAATCTCCCCCATGCGAACTCGCCACGTACTGGCGTCCGCCGAATGCGCGACAGCTAGCGCTGCAAGACAGGCGGACAACCTACAGGAACTGCCAGTTAGCGGACGGGTCCCCGCCGGATTAACCCTGCTAGCCTCCCGCAGTCAATGATCCCGGTCGAGCCAACATCAGCGTTTCCCCGCTCAGTCGGTCT
Organism: Gammaproteobacteria bacterium; assembly: GCA_020444775.1. Next base: position 16,152 of record JAGRHX010000628.1, on the reverse strand, counting down.
GCGCTCACTCCAGCGAACCCATGACGCCTGAACGCTGGGTCGCGCTGGCTGTCGGCTGCCTGCTCCTGGCCATCGCGGTCTTCACTTCACTCAGGTCTCAACGTCGCGGCGACGGCGTGCTGACCACCTTGGGTGTCTTCTGCTTGGTTTGGGGGATCGCGCTAGTCCTCTTTGCGCTGCCCTTAGTCGAGTACTCCACGACCTCCGCAACCGTGTGGCTAATGGTGTATGGCTCCATAGTGACATTCATTGCTGGATCTCTACTCGCTGAACGACACTTTCGGAAACTTCCCAGGGTGGAAGAGAGCGGAAGACAGCGCCCAGATCCTCGCAGGCTCAGGAATACTTGGATCTTCTTCGCAGTACTGGGTCTCGTTGGATTTGCTGCTTATGTCCACGCGGTAGATGTTGTGTTGGGATGGCGAGCCATCTATGAGGACCCCGAATTGGTTCGGGGGATTCAGACAACCAGCCTTCAGTTTTCAGATACGTATGGCCCTTGGAAGCTGTTGACTTACTTCAACCAGATCGCCTTCGTACTTTGGACCCTGGGACTCCGAGAGCGAGTCTTCCAAGGACGATGGCGTCCTGCGCAGTCGTTGGGGGTCCTGTCCTTAGTTCCGTTCTTGTTCACCGGAGACCGAACGCTGATGTTTGCCGCGCTAGTATGGGCTGGAGCCTTCCAACTCCTCTACATTCCCCCCAACAGGCTTCGCCGGCTTGCGCTTGGCACTGCCGTGGCTGCGGCTTCCCTTGTCGTAATTTTCAGCTTCTTGGGCAATCGAGTGGGGAAGACTGTCGAAAGCCACCCTGAAATCGCGAGCGTGCTCAACACTCGATCATTCGACTCGGTCGCACTTCCCTACGTATACGCAACCGCTCACGTCCCCGCGTTCGCCGGGCTGGTTGATGACCCCATACGACCCGAAACCAACGGCGAACTAACATTTAATTCAGCGATCAAGGTCCTGCACGCGCTCGGGTTTTGGGGGGAACCTGCGGAGATGGTCGGCGCTTTCTATCCCATCCCATTCGAGACTTTTAACAACTATTCTTGGCTGGGCGTCTTCTACACTGACTTCGGTTGGTTCGGTGTCTTGTTCCTACCGTTCTTGTTTGCATTTATTTCCACCACGATAGTGATCCGAGCCATTCGAAGAAGAACGCTACTGAGCGTGTGGACCGGATCGTTACTTCTGTACTGCGTCGCACTCAGCTTTGACGTTTACAAGTTCTTCGATACGTTAGTTTCAGAGTATCTCTTAGTCGGGTTGGTAATCGCACCCCTGATCCGAAGCGATCTTGGGCCATCTGAGGTTATTCGGCGATTGCGCCAAACTGCGCGTCTCCGACCAAAGTTGGCAGGATTCCTCGCAGGTGCGGCGGCTCTTGTCGTGGGGCTTAGTCTGTGGGGTGTCCTTACGGCAGACGCCCCCGAACGTCTACCCGAGTCTCGCCAGGACCTAATCAAGAAGCTCCGGACAGTCGCCGCGCTGGCGGAGCGCACGCAGCGAAAAGATGGTTTCCCTACCCCCGAAGCACTCGCCTCACAGCTGCACGTGAATGATCCCGCGACCAAATTCGTCGGACGTCATGATGCTTTGGATTTGCCTGATCCGGAAACGATCAGTGTCTTCACTGATGGTGATAAGCTAACCCTCCGTGCGGTCTCTGACAGCGCCGGCTTCATTACCTTAACAAAGAGTAAGGCGGGTGAGAAGATTACCATCACGGCAGGTGGGGTGGCACGGATCGGAGATGAGCTAATCGCGAACGGAGGATTCAATCAGAGGCTCCGGCACTGGTCGTATACCCCGGGTGAAGTAGGTTCAGGCTCCCTTTCTAAGACAGACCGAGAAGGCGGCTCCGCGTTCCTCTTCGTCGGCTCGGGCTTTGCGGGTTCACTCGCGTTATTGGACCAAGCACTTCCGGTGCGCACCTCAGCAAATGCGTGCTTCACCTTCAGCGCTTGGGTACGCAGCAGCAACTTGTCTCGACCAGTCTATGTATGGGTCAGCTTCATCGATAGTGATGGCAATTCCGTGCTACAGATGATTTTGGGGCGATGGGGCGCCGGTGTAGCACCTGTCTCAACATCTTGGCGGCGACTTTCCACCAGAGCAATCGTTGAAGACGAAGTGTCAAGCATGAGAGTGTTCGCTCTAGACACCGGTGAGGTTGCGATTTCGGGCAGTCTCGAAGTTGACGACCTTTCATTGAAGCGAACGTCGTGTTGATTAATCCGACGGCACAGCATTCCGCATGAGCAATGCCCGTTCCGGGCAGGGGAAAGAACCTGAGGCTGGACCCGTGACTTCTATCGGAGGGAGCCTGCGACAGGCCGGCAAGTCGATTTCGAAGCTAGCGGCAGGCGAAGCCGTGAACAAGATCACCCGGTTCGTTGCCGCCGTGATCCTTGCCCGAACCCTAAGCCTGAGTGATTTCGGCATCGTCAACGTGGGGATCGCGATCGCCGGCATTCTGCTCACCCTGACCGCACTCGGCATGCCCGAGTACGGCGCGCGACAGGTCGCCGTTGCTCCTGGGGACGCGAAGCGCGTTGCTGGCGTGGTTCTTTCCGTGCGAGTCGGAGCGCTGGCTGGTATCGCACTTGTGATGATCGGCGCTGCCGCCATCTTTCTGTCGGATCAGCTGGTTCTGATCACCTTAAGCGTCGCCATGGCCGTCGGACTATCGACTTCGGGCGACTGGCTCCTCAGAGGGCGCGAGCAAATGGCTGACGCTGCCGGAGCCACAGCGCTCGGCGGAATAGTGGTCATGGTCGGATGTGGTTCACTGGTGTTCCTTCTGCCGACGGCGACTGCCGCACTCATCGTCTTCGTGCTGGGCGAGGCATCGGCTGCGGCCGCAACTTGGTGGCGGGCCAAGTTGGGACGGGTCGAGATGCCCTCCTGGGAACGCATCAAGCAGGTAGTTGTTGCGAACTGGCCGCTCGGTGCATCCGGCATCATCATCTATGCCTCGTATGCCAACCTCGATTCGATTCTCCTCGCGATCCTCCGTTCAGATGCAGAGGCTGGCCTATACAGTGCTCCCTACAGACTCTTCCTCGCCGCGAACGCGGTGACCCTCTTCGCCGCCTACTCGTTGCTGCCGATGCTCTCACGCAGCCATCATGAGGGTAGAATGCACGAGAAGCGGAGCTTGTTGCTGCGGGCCTTCACTCCGCTAGCAGGCTACGGTCTGATCGTTCTCGGAGCAGCCGAACTAATCGGCGGCCCGGTGCTGGAGGGACTGTTTGGAGCGGACTTCGCCGATACCGGACCGCTGCTCATCCTGCTTTGTATGTCGTTGCCGATCTACTCGATCGGGTACCCCGCCGGATACAGCTTGATCGGGGAACAGCGCAACTGGCAGTTCTTCGTAGGCGGTGCGATTGCGGGGGGTCTAAATATCGCCCTGATGAGCGTGCTGATTCCGCTTTACGGAACCTACGGCGCGGCCATCGCAACCACGGTCGGCCTCTTCGGTGGGGCCTTAGCATGGCTCGCACTGTCAAGGTCATTGTGGGCATCGGCACCTCTGGTCGCTGGAGTCGTTCTGGCAACGCTTCTCGGCATACCTGCCTCCATGGAGACCACATTAGCAATCCCGATTGGCGCCGCGACCCTGCTCTGCGGGGCGACTATGTTTCTCGCTCCTGTCGTCAAGACCCGATCTCGAAACCGGCCGTCTTGAGGTTTCAGGTGTCTCCGCGCCCGGGTTTGGGAATTCCAGTCGCCAGAGTTTCCAAGTACGCAAGGGCCAAGGCTGCAAGTACCAGAGAAAAGGCTGAAACAGCTACCACCAGGACACCCCGAGAGGTTTCGATGAGCACGACGGCGAGACCGCACAGGGATCCCTGTGCCGCGAAAAGCACTGCCGACACGCCACGCTCCGAGTCGATGTACCGGAAGAGCCGGTGTGTCATGTGATCCCGGCCACCCACGAAGACTCCAACACCGCGTTGCCGGCGCGAGATTATTACCGCAGCCATGTCGAGTATCGGAACGGCCACCACCAGACATGCAAGAGCAAAGGCGATCAGGCTTCCGGAACCAAAGGGAATCGTCATAGTGATGACGGCGATCGCGAACCCGACCGGCATGCTTCCTCCGTCGCCGAGAAAGGTCTTGGCCGGCTTGGCCAAGTTGTGCGGCAGAAAGCCGGCGCAGGCACCCGCCAGCGAGAACCCGACGGCGGCGAGCAGCACACCACCCTGCGCCAGCGCCAAGCCACCGGCCCCCGCGGCGCTGGCGGCAGCAACCGTTGCGGTCGCGCCGTCGAGATTATCCATCAGATTGAAAGCGTTGATCAGTCCCACCACCCAAGCAATGGTGAACAAGAAATCAAGCGCGCCCGAGCTGAACAGGTCCCATCCGAACCCGCAAAACCACACCGCCGCAGCGACGCCCACTTCGATCAGGATCCTCGGAATTATTCCGAGGCCCACTCTGTCGTCTGCGGTGCCGACCGCCAGCAAGACGAGAACGCCCAAGACCAGGACAAGCACCTCGTCGCTCGCCCAGCCAAAGATGATCGCGGCGACCAGGAAACCGGTGGTTACGGCAAGTCCACCGAGGTACGGGGTGGAGCGAGCGTGTTCCTTGTATCCACCCGGGTGATCGTAGAAATCAGTTCTGGCGGCCATCCGTATCGCTATCGGTACCAAGCACCAGGTGACGGCCAAGCTGGTTGAAAATGCCGCAGCTATGCGTAACGCGTCAGCCAATTGGATCTGGTCGGCTGAACTTCACGTCACCGGTCGGTCGAGGTCGGACCTGCGAAACCATTCATCTATTGTAAATGGAACGATAGACGTTGCGCTTTCGCAGGGGTGGCAAGTCTCGCCGTGCCACCGGAAGTGCACACAGAACTTGTTGTTGAGAAATTCGAGGCCGACCGAACAACAACGGCATCCCGAACGTCCGGACTATAGGCTCCGTCTCATGTTTCTCGGTAAATGCCCATCCTGCGGTGGGATTAAGCGCAAGCGGTGGTACCGACATGATCACCTTCAACTATGGATCTGCGACAACTGTGGGCTTGGATACAGCGACCCTCAACCGATAGATCTGGTTGAAGACCGGTATCTGTCCGGGTACGACCTGGCTGGGTACTTCGAGGCGCTCGAAGCCCGAAAGGGCGTGCTTAACGAACGGCGCCTGGACCGGTTGCCCCGGCCCCGAGAAGGCCAGACCTTGCTTGACGTCGGATGCGGCGACGGGCAGTTCGCAGCTGCAGCGATGTCGCGAGGCTGGTCAGCTTCCGGGATAGAGCTGAACCCCCCGGCCGCCGAGAAAGCCCAGGCGCGCGGTATCGCAGCCCACCAGGGCCACGTCGAGGATGTGGATCTAGGAGGCTCGACCTTCGATCTGGTGACCTCTTGGGATGTGATTGAGCATGTCCCGAATCCGCGCCTCTTCATCGAGAAGCTGGTTTCGTTCGTTGCGCCGGGCGGGACAATCGTGGTCACCACGCTGAATCGCCGTTCGCTCGTTTCCCGGGTGTTTCGCGGCCGTTGGACAATGATCGTCGATGACCACTACACATACTGGGACCAGAGATCCCTCCACGACGCCTTCTCAACGGCGGGAATCGCCATCGCCGAGACGACCAGTTACGGTGTCGGTCGGGATTTCGTGACATGGGTCGACCGTTGGCGCGGTTCCGCAAAGAATCGCGCCGACCCCGACGGCATAACTCCACAAACCTCCTCTGCTTCGGCACAGTGGGATGTGAACCCCGTCGTGTTGGCGGCCGAAAACGCAACCAACCTGGTTCTCGACAAGCTCTCGCTCGGGGTCGAGATTGAAGTCGTGCTGCGGGCGCCTCGCTAGATCCTTGAGGGTACTTCAGTTGGGGATAGCGGCGGTTCAGCCATTGCGGAAGGCGTGGTATCCGGGTTTCTTGGTTCCATCAGCTTTCATCAGCCCGGTAGTGATGTCCAAGTCAGGCCGGTCGTAGGGGTGAATCCAGCCGATCGTGTAGATCCGTTTGAAGTTTCGGCTGACTCGCAGGCCTGCCCTGATCCATTTAGCCTGTTGTTGGAAGTTCAATCTAAACCCTAATTCGCCGTCCAGAGTGTCTCCGGCGGGGACACCCCACTCAGAGAGGAAGAGACGAAGTTTCTTACCTGGGTAGTAGCGATCCAGCACCTTGACGAGACGCCTCGAATCAGAGAAGTCGACCATGCCTCTTGGAGACGGCTTGTCGGCAAGGTTAGGAATTCGGAACCCAAACGGGTTGTGTCCGTAGAGATCCATCCTGGGTCTGCGGCCGTTAGGCAACCTCATGTACTTGATCCAAGGATACGTAGAGATACTGTCTCTACCTGCGGCTGTATAGGTGTTGCCACCGATAACCAAGTCCTTTGGGTCCGCTCGCTTTAACGAACCGTAGGCGATGTCTAGGATTCGTGCATAGTTCCGGGGCGCTCTAGATTGAGCGTTGTTCAACCGGCCAGTACCTCGGTATGGGGTCAGGGGCCTGTAGTTCACAGAACGGTTGGGCTCGCCCCAAACCATCCAATACCGAATACGTGGGTATTTCTTGGACATGGCATATACGAAATTTCCGTACTGGTGTGGGTTCTTGGGAGTCCAGGCACGGTCGCGATACCCACCATTTGCCCACGCGGGCGCTCCGATGACCATCATCATCACCCTCATCCCGTAGCGGTTTGCTTCCTTGATGGTCGAGTCCAGGTACTCTGGCCACTGATAGCTTGGATCGGCAGGATCGGTCGGGCGATCTGGCTTCGTTAGCGCAATTTGACTCCAATCCACGGCCATTTGATAGATGCCAGCTCCGAGGTCACGATAAACGGGAAACTGGGATTCTCCGTTCACTACGGGGGGACCCCACATCGCCTTGCCCAGGCGCTGAGCGGATGAAGCCTTCGCAGGGGTGTCGGCTTGGGCAGCACCTAGTGCCGAAACTCCAAAGCTCGACCCGCCAGAGACGCAGGCGAGGCTGACAAACAATAGAAATGCGGCCGACAGGCAAAGGCCACTCATCGAAAATCGCGTCCGTTTCGTGTTCCGAGTATTCAACCAGTTGGCTTTCACTTTCATCCTCGCTTAAAGGCCCAGAACGCCGGTTTGATCTGACCACGCCAAGTCAGCAGGCCCCAGTCTGCCTCCAGATTGTCCCTTTGCGGCGGCTGATCCATTAGCTGAAACCAACCCAGAGAGTAGGAGCGCTCAAAGTTACGGGTCAATCGCAAAGCGCCCGCCGCGTAACGGGCCTGATCGCGTCTGTTGCCCCAGAATGGGATTACGGCGTTCCGGCTCGTCGGCAACGAGTACTCCGAAACGAATATCTTCAGCCGGTGGTTGCGTCCCGCTCGCCCAAGGTATCGGTCGAGCCACCGAGCAAGAGTGTCGAAGTCCGAGAGATCTGCTGTTCCGAAGGCCGCCGGACGACGAGAAAGTTTGGGGAACCGGGGCGAGTACGCGTTGTGTCCGTAAAGGTCCATGCGGGGTGGCCTACCGTTTGGCAACCGCATTGCCTGGATGAATCGTAGTGGCCTGATGCTTCCGCCGGGGATCGTATTTCCACCGATGACAAAGTCGTTGGGATTGACAGATTTCACGGCCTTGTAGCCGGAATCGAGGATTCGCGCGTAAGTTCTGGGTCCGACCTGCTCCTTGCGGCTTAGCTGACGCTTGCCGGTGACCCGTGCCAACGGCAGAAAGTTGGCCCTCCGCGAGGGCTCGCTCCAGATCATCCAATACCGCACATACGGGTAGCGCTTGACTGTGGCCGCGACGAAGTTCGCGAAATCCGCGGGACGCTTGGGCGCCCACCGGCGCTGGCGGTTGCCGTTTGCCCAGCGTGGCGAAAAGGTGATGTTTACGGCGACCCGGATGCCGCGTGGCTTGGCCAGCTTGATCGCGGTATCGAGTTCGTCCAGCCACGCATAGGCGGGATCCTTGGGGTTGCGCGGTTGGGCCGGCTTGGTCGCGGCGACCGAAGCCCAGGAGATTGACATCTGGTAAATGCCTACGCCCAACTGGGAATAGCGATTGAATGCCTGGGGCGTTGCCGGACCCCAGATCGCCTTACGCAGGCTGGGCGCGGCTTCCGCCCTTCCCGCGGCGAAAAAAAACGCAAGCAGAATCGTGGCAATCGCAACTAGGGAAATCAGGGCGAAGGGAGCCCGGCGTTGAGGTCGAACTCCGGAAGGAGTTCCAGGGAAAAGCTCGGTCACAAGAATGTCTTTCGGTTGAAGAAAATTGGACAAAGGGGTGGCTAGGCAGATAACTTCTCAAACACGGTGCGACCCGAAACGTAGCGGCGAGAATCCGACTCGTTTCGAAACCGGGAGGGAGGTTTCGCCGTTGCGGACTGTTCTCCCGATCAGAGCGCGCGGCGCCCCAGCCATCCGGCGCTCAAGCCGAGCACCATCATCCCGGCGATAACCGCCAGTATTCCGGAGGCGCCTGCAGTTCCTGACTCGTCATCCCCGGTGAGCGCGGCAATCTGGTCTTCGACGGAATCGTCCCTATCGGAGCGGACCGGGCTCTGCTTTCCTACCACCTGGTTGCCGTTATTGGTCCCGGCTCGATCGGCGACTTCCGGTCGAAACTTTTTCGATGACGACGACGCCGGACGGACTCCTTCCCCGAACAGAACAGGCGGTTCAGACTGCGAACCAGGCACTCCTGCCGATGGATTGCCGCTGACCAGCCCCCGTACCGAGTCCAGTGGTAGTGCGTATTGCTGGCCGGCGGGACCCGAAGGATCGACGTGTACGACTGCTTTAGCCTGACTGTAACTTCCAGCTAGCGCGGCGAGCATGACGCTGACAACGAGCAATGTGAACCGCCCCCCCGTTAGTCGGAGAAGTTGCGCCCGTGCGGTCGGGGCCGACCTCGTCGGGTCGCCGTGGCCAGCATCAGTTGAATAGGCTTGAACATCGATATCCATGGTTAGAGAGAGTACTTCACCGACCTCACCGGCCCCGACTTCCGGCAACGCCTTTCGGCTTGCGGTTCTCGGACTGATCGGGTTAGGCGCTGGTTCGAGCGCGTTCTTTTTCGGTTTCTACCGTGCCACAGTCTGGGAGCCGATGCTGCTGGCCGGATTGGTGATCCTGCTGGCGTTTGTGGTCGCTCGACCCGCCATTCCGCAAGGGGCCTCGGCGCTGGGTGCAGCAGGGTTATTCGCACTAGGTTTCTGGGCACTGGCCTCGACCCGGTGGGCCGAGCTCGGTGACCTCGCGGTCACCGACGGTGCCCGCTGGCTGCTCTATGGGGTGCTCCTGATGGTCTTGCTCTACCTGGTTCGGGATTCGTCCTCCCGGAAGGTGCTTATCGGCGCGACTACGACAGGCGTCCTGGTCATGGCGGCGTATCTCCAGATTCGCCTGCTCGTCGATGATTCTGCGGTTCAGGAACTCTTCGTGGCTAATCGCCTGAATAGCCCCCTCGACTACATAAACGGGGTCGCCACCTACCTCCTGGCTGGGCTCTGGCCACTCGTCGCTGTCGCCGAGCGAGCCCGCAATCACGCGGTCCGGGGCCTTGCGGCCTTCGGAGCGGTCCAGCTGGTCGTCCTTACGGTGCTCACCCAGAGCCGCGGAGCCATCTTGGCGCTCGTCGCGTCCACCGTATTGATCATGGCCATCGTGCCCGGTCGCACTGGCAGAGCTTGGATCCTGGTCGCGGTCCTCGGCGGGATCGCGATATGCGGACCGGCGCTGCGGGAAGTGATCGACACCGGAGCGGGCGCTCTCTCGATCGACTCGCTCAGGCCAGTCGTCTGGATGGGCTTGCTCGGCGGCATCGTCAGCGGACTGCTGGTCGCGGCCGGAAGCGCGATCTCGGCCCGCATCGAGCGTGGATCTCCCGATGCCCGCTACGGCCTGAGCGTGATCTCTGGTGTGGGGCTCGCCGTGATCTGCGTGATCGTCCTGGGCGGGATGGTACTCGGGGTTGGTAGTCGCTCCGACCAGATCCGGGAACAGGTCGACTCCTTTACCAGCCTCGATGAGACCGACGGCGACTCCCGCCTGACCTCCGGGGGAGGCAACCGATATGACTACTGGCGGGTTGCTTTCAAGCAGTTCGAAGATAACCCCTTGGCTGGAGTCGGGGCGGGCAACTACACGGAGACGTACTTTCAGGAGCGAAGGACTTCCGAAGATGTTCAGCAGGCCCACAGCATTGAACTGCAGACCCTGGGCGAACTGGGCCTGGTCGGAGGCGTCGCTCTGACTGCGTTTGTGTGCGCGGTCCTTTTCGGACTTTGGAACACCGCCAGGGGTACTACCACTCGGCGAAGCGCCGAACCGGCGCTGGCCGTGGCAGCTGGAGGAACCTTCTTCGTCTGGTTATTCCACACCAGTGTGGACTGGATGCACCTGCTGCCGGGCCTGACCGCGATCGCGATCTGCGCGGCCGCGGTGCTGCTGCCTGCGATGCGGCCCCTGGAGAGCAGATACTCGGTTCCGGCGATTGGAATGGCCGCCCTGCTGGTAGTGGTCATCTCCTTCCCGGTGCTGAAGCAGCTGCGCGCGCAGCAACTTCAGTCGCAGGCAGCCGAGAAGCTTGCGACCGACCCGGTCTCGGCACTGGTCGACGCCCGGGACTCAATCGCCCTTGAGCCATCCCAGCGCTCGTACTACATGGAGTCGGCGGCCCTCGCCCGTCTCGGTCTCTACGGGCCGGCACGTGACGCACTACTGGAAGCAACGCGTAACGGACCCCACGATTTCGTCGCTTGGGGTCTGCTCGGCGACCTCGCCACCCGGCGCGGCCTCACGCAGGAAGCGCAGCGCTACTACCGCCGCGCCCTCCACCTCAATCCGCGGGACCCGGGGCTGGCCAGGCTGGTCGCCGAGGGCGAAGTCAATCCCTGAGGAGGCGCGCTCCGTTGAAAGGGCAGCATCGCCTCAAACGGTGACGACGTCCGACGATTTACGGTTGTGGGCCACCACGTCGGTGATGATCTGGTCGAGATTCCGGGTGGTGTTCCACCCGAGCATCTCCCCGATACGGGTGAGATCGGGAATTCGTCTCTCCATGTCTTCGAAACCCCGATCGTAGGCTTCTTCGTAGGGCACGAAGACAATCTCCGAGTCGGAATTGGTGTGCTCGATGATCCGCTCGGCAAGGTCGTAGATGGATATCTCTTCCTGTGAGCCGACGTTGAAAACGCGGCCGTAAGCCTCCTCAGCCTCGGCCATGCCGGCCAGCGCCTCGACCGTGTCGGCGCCGGTGGTGAGGACGCAGTGGGCGTCGTCGTCGGCCTCGAGCACGCCGCACCAGCTCGGCACCCGGGTCGCGAGGTCGTCGATGGCGCCGTCGAGGCGGACCCGGAGCTGGTGGCGGTACGGTCGCTGGCTGATCGAGCGCGCGACGAACGTCGCGACGTCCTCGGGCAGGTCGCGGGGCGTGAAGCCCGGGCCGACGTCGTCGAGCGCGACGATGCGGTCGACGCGGAACGTCCGCCAGTCGGCGCGCCGCAGGTCCCACGCCACCAGGTACCAGACCCGGCCGGTGTGGACGACGCGCAGCGGCTCGATCGTGCGCGCCGAGTCGCGGCCGCCGCGATCGCGGTAGCGCAGGGTCAGCCGCTGGCGGTCGCGACACGCCGACGCGATCGCCGTCAGCCGGTCGACCGGCGGCGCGGCGGCGCCGCCGGGCAGCGTGACCGTCACCGACAGCAGCGCGCTGGCGCGACGGCGCAGGCGCGGCGGCAGGATCTGATCGAGCTTGGCGAGCAGGCCGATCGCGGTGGCCTCCAGCCCCGCGACGCTGCCGGCGGCGGCGCGCAGCGCGACCGCCACCGCGACCGCCTCGTCGTCGTCGAGCAGGACCGGCGGCATCGTCGAGCCGGCGCCGAGCTGGTAGCCGCCGCCCAGCCCCGACGACGCCTCGATCGGGTAGCCGAGGTCGCGCAGCTTGTCGACGTCGCGGCGGACGGTGCGGACGTCGACCTCGAGGCGCTCGCCGAGCTCCTGCCCGGCCCAGTGACGACGGCTCTGCAGCAGCGACAGCAGGCGGAGCAGGCGCGCCGAGGTTCCGACCATGCGCCGACCCTAGCGCAGGTCGAGGACAGGAACTGTCCGCAATGGCGCGTAGGGTGGTCCGCGACGGCGGCGATCACCGTCGCCCTCACCTCCCTCCACACCGACGAGGATCACGATGAGCGCGAAGACCTATCACGGCACCTGTCACTGCGGCGCGGTCCGCTACCGCGTCACCCTCGACCTGCGCCAGGGCACCGGCCGGTGCAACTGCTCGATCTGCCGCAAGACCCGCAAGTGGGGCGCCCACGTCAAGCCGGCGGCGTTCGAGCTGCTGGCCGGCGACGACGTCCTCGGCGACTACCAGTTCGGCACCCTCCAGGGCCACCACCGCTTCTGCCGCCGCTGCGGCATCCACGTCTTCGGCCACGGCCACATCGCGGAGATCGGCGGCGACTTCGTCTCGGTCAACCTGGGCTGCCTCGACGACGCCGACGACGCCGAGCTGGCGGCCGCGCCGGTGCGGTTCTTCAACGGCCGCGACGACGCCTGGCTCGAGCCGCCGGCCGAGACCCGGCACCTGTAGGCCGCGCCGGCGCACGCCGGTGCCGGGCGCGTCGTGACCGATCGCGCCGTTCGTGTGTCGTGCGGGCACGGCGGCGGCGCAGGGCGCCGTCGGGGCGCGGCGTCTGGCATGCTCGTCGATATGGACCCCGAGTTGCGCGAACAGGTGATCGAGCTGTTTCGCTGTGCCCTGCGCGAAGGCCTCGACCACGCGACGCATCACCTCGAGCGAGTCAGCGACGTCTACGGCGACGAGCTGGAAGGCCCGGCGCTCGAGGCCTTCGAGGCGGAGCTGCCGGCGCTGTACGCCGAGGCCGCGGCGCGACACCGTGACGAGGCCGCCGCCTGGCCGGCGATCACCGACTGCGATCGGCTCGACGCCGCGTTCGACGAGCTCAACGAGCGCGGGATCCTGGCGCGGCACCGTTGGTGGTGCTGCCAGAACTGCGGCCATGCCACGATGGGGGCGGAGCGCGACACCATCGTCGCCGATGGTGGCATGGCCCGAGGCTACGCCTTCTATCACGTGCAGGACACCGAGGCGGTCGCGGACGGTGGTCCCCTGTTCCTGGCCTTTGGCGCCTTCGACGGCGACGACGCGGCGGACAAGACGATCGCGCAGGAGACCGTCGACGTCCTGGCCGCACACGACCTCGCGGTGCGCTGGGACGGCTCCACCTCGTCGCGGATCGCGGTGCCGCTGCGCTGGCAGCGTCGCGCCCGCCCGCTCCGGTGGTGCGGCGACTGAGGCGCTACGGCGCGCACAGCGTGCGCGGATCGAACGCTGCATAGGCGGCGTCGGTGTCGAACACGCGGGCGTCGCCGTCGACGCAGGCGCCGGGACAGGCGGCGATCGACGAGGTCGCGACCGCGCAGACCTCGGTGGTCGTGTCGGGCGCGCAGAAGCGGTAGCGGTCGACCGGAGTGGCGGTCACGACCCCGTCGATGCAGCGCACCGTATGGCTGGCGTCGGCGGCCGGGCACGCGACGACGCCAGCGGGGCACAGCGCCGCCGATAGCTCGAGCGCGGCGTCGCAGCCGTCGACGGTCGCGGCGCCGGTCGCCGCGATCACCTGGCGGTGCCAGTCGATCTGGAGGGCGTAGGACATGGACACCGGCGCGCCGCGCCACGTGTCGGTCAGGGTGGCCGTGACGGATCCTGCCTCGGTGCCGGTGCTGGCATGGCCAGCGACGAGGGTCGTCGGCGCCGTCGCGGTGACGGTGTCGTCGGGCGCGATCTCGAGGACGACCGGGCTGCGCGGCGCCAGCGCCGGGCAGGTGCCGCTGATCGAGGCGACCCGCTGCGCGACCACCAGCGTGCCGTCGACCGGAGCGGCGTGCCCCTCGCAGACCGTGCTGGAGGCGACCCACTCGCCCGTGTCGGGCTCGCAGCGGAACACGGTGCCGTCGACGCAGTCGCCGGCGAGGCACTGGGCTTCGGTGCACCCGGGGCGTGGCTCGTCGCAATCGTGACGGCTCGACAGGCAGCCCGCGGCGCTCACCGCGATCCCCAGCCACGCGATCACGCGCCACGACACGTCGCGATGATCGCGCGAACGGCTCACGAAGTCGACGCCTCGCGCCGGCGTCACCGTCCCGCCGTGCGCCGGCGCACACGCCTACGACGGCACGCCGCCGCGGCAGGCGGCGGCCTTGGCCAGCAGGACGTCGCGCTCGCGGCGGTTCTGGGTCATCGCGGCGGCGCGCTCGAGCTCGACGCGGGCCTCGTCGAGGCGGCCGAGGCGGACCAGCAGCTCGCCGCGGACGCTGGGCAGCAGGTGGTAGCGGCGCAGCGCCGGCAGGTCGACGAGCTGGTCGACCAGCTCGAGGCCGGCGGCGGGCCCGAACGCCATCGCGACCGCGACCGCGCGGTTGAGCTCGACCACCGGCGACCGGGTCATCTCGGCGAGGGCGTCGTAGATCGCGACGATGCGTGGCCAGTCGGTGGCGTCGGCGGTGCGGGCGCGGGCGTGGCACGCGGCGATCGCGGCCTGCAGGGTGTAGGTCCCGAGCGGGCCGCCCATCGCCTCGGCGCGGCCGAGCGCGGCCAGGCCGCGCTGGATCAGCAGGTGATCCCAGCGGCCGCGATCCTGATCGAGCAGCAGGATCGGCGCGCCGCGGGCGTCGACGCGCGCGGCGGCGCGCGACGCCTGCAGCTCCATCAGCGCGACCAGGCCGTGGACCTCGGCGACGTCGGGGACGCGCTGGGCCAGGATGCGGCCCAGGCGCAGGGCGTCGTCGCACAGCTCGGCGCGCAGCCAGCTGTCGCCGCGGGTCGCGGCGTAGCCCTCGTTGAAGATCAGGTAGACCGCCTCGAGCACCGACGCCAGCCGCGCCGTCAGCTCGGCGCCGCGCGGCACCTCGAACGGCACCCGGGCCTCGCCGAGGGTGCGCTTGGCGCGCACGATGCGCTGCGCGATCGTCGGCTCGGGGGTCAGGAACGCGCGCGCGATCTCCTCGGTGGTGAGGCCGCCGAGCAGCCGCAGCGTCAGCGCGACCCGGGCCTCGGCCGACAGCACCGGGTGGCACGCGATCAGCATCAGCCGCAGGACGTCGTCGCCGACCGCGCCGTCGTCGATCGCCGCCGCCAGATCCGGCGTCGTCGAGGTCGGCAGCTGGGCGCCCAGCTCGTCGTGCTTGCGGTCGACGCGGGCGCGCCGGCGCAGCTCGTCGATCGCGCGGTGCCGGGCGGTCGTCATCAGCCACGCGCCCGGGTTGTCCGGGATCCCGGACGTCGGCCACCGCTCGAGGGCGGCGACCAGCGCCTCCTGGGCGAGCTCCTCGGCGAGGTCGAGGTCGCGGACGATCCGGACCAGCCCGCCGATCAGGCGCGGCGCCTCGATCCGCCACACCGTCTCGATCGCGCTGCGCGCGGCGTCGGCCACGTCGCCGGCTAGTCCTTGCCGAGCTGGAGGTCGGCGGCGGCGCGCTGGATGTCCTCGGGGAACTCGCTGATGTCCTGGACCTGGCGGATCTCGATGACGTCCTCGGGCCGCGCCGGGCACCGCCGCGCCCACTCGATCGCCTCGGCGCGCGAGCGCACCTGCAGCATCCAGTAGCCGCCGAGCACCTCCTTGGCCTCGGCGAACGGGCCGTCGTGGACCGTCGCCGTGCCGTCGGCGAAGCTGACGCGCGCGCCCATCGAGGGCGGGTGCAGGCCGTCGGCGGACAGCAGGATGCCGGCGTCGTTCAGGGCCTGGTTGTAGGCCATCATCTTGGTGACCTCGGCGGGGTCGGGCATCGTGCCGGGCGTCGCGTCGTTGTAGCCGCCGGGGATCATCAGCATCATGAAGCGCATCGGGTTGCTCCGGGTCGTGTGAAGGGGTCGGGGGATGGGGGCGGGTGGCTCGCCACGCGCCGTTCGTGAACACGACGAACCGGCGGGCGCCCGATCGACACGGGGTCGACGATTTCGTCGGCCAGGTGGCCCACGTGGCCCAGGGGGCTGGAATCGAAGGAGAATCGGGCGACGCCCGCGAGGCTAGCACCGCCCCGGCGGGCGGTCCACGGCGGCTCGCCGCGCCGCCGCGAGCGCGGACACCGCCCTGGCGCGCGCCCGACACCGGGCTGTCACCGACCCGCGGCAACGTCCGCCGGCCGATGTCGTCCGT
>JAGRHX010000627.1 GCA_020444775.1 Gammaproteobacteria bacterium | reverse complement strand
ATCACCCGCCTGGCCCGCGC
The DNA here is from genome assembly GCA_020444775.1 of Gammaproteobacteria bacterium. The sequence goes on along the minus strand of JAGRHX010000627.1, from coordinate 1,943 downwards.
CTACAACACGGTGGTGCCATCCTCAGGCAAGGTCCTCACGGGCGGTGTCGATGCCAACGCCCTGCAGCGACCGAAGCGGTTCTTCGGCGCCGCGCGAAACATCGAGGAGGGCGGCAGCCTGACCATCATCGCCACCGCGCTCATCGACACCGGCTCGCGCATGGACGATGTCATCTACGAGGAGTTCAAGGGCACGGGCAACTCCGAGCTGCATCTGGAACGCAAGATTGCCGAACGGCGTATCTACCCCGCGATCAACATCGACCGCTCGGGCACGCGTCGCGAGGAGCTGCTGACCAAGCCCGACGAGCTGCAGAAGATCTGGATCCTGCGCAAGATCCTGCATCCGATGGAGGAGGTCCAGGCCATGGAGTTCCTGCTCGACAGGCTCAAGACCAACAAGACGAACAACGAGTTCTTCGATGCGATGAAGCGCTAGCCGGAACCTCTGACCGGGTCGCGAGCCGCGCCGCCGCATGTCTGTGTAGGACGGTATCGGCGCGGCGCTGCCGAGCGGGCGCGACCGAGGTATCGTTGCTGCGGTCTTCGCGCGGGTCTGTTCGGCTCCGGGGCAGGCGCCGGCCACGCGCAGAGCACACGCATGAAGAAACTCAAGGAACTCCTCATCTCGCTGCTGATCCTGGGGGTCGGCGCGGGCGGCTTCGTCGCTCTCAAGGCCAGCCGTCCGCGTCCGACGACGGTCCAGGTGCAGGAACGTGCCTGGCTGGTGTCGGTACAGACCGTCCACCCGCGGCCGGTCTCCCCCGTCCTGCTGCTCTATGGCCGCGTCGAGTCGCCACATCTGACGACCCTGCGCGCGGCACTCACCGCTGACGTTCTGAATGTCCATGTCCGCGAGGGACAGTGGGTGTCACGTGGCGAGATTCTCGTCGAGCTGGACCAGCGCGAGGCGGCGTTGGGGCTTGCCCAGCGAGAGGCGGAGCTGGCCGAGTTGGAAGCAGAGCTCGAGAACGAGCTGCGTCGCTACGAGAACGACCAGCGCAACCTGGAGAACGAGCGCACCCTGCTGGAACTCACACGGCGCGAGGTCAATCGCTACCGGAACCTTGCCGCGCGCCAGCTGGACACCGAGTCACGCCTGGAGACGGCTCGACTCGCCCTGGAGAAGCAGCAGATGGCGCTCGCCGAGCGCGAGCTGGCGATCCGCTCCCACGACAGCCGGCGTGGCGCCCTACAGGCTCGGCTGCAACGGGCCCGTGCGCTGCGCGACCTCGCTGCACTGGATCTGGATCGTACCCAGGTGCGCGCGGCGTTCGACGGGCGGATCGTGGACGTACAGGTCTCTCCGGGCGACCGGGTTCGACCCGGCGACGCCCTGACCAGCCAGTTCGATGCCAGCGCCCTGGAGGTCCGCGCTCAGATCCCGACCCGATACCTCGATCAACTGCGGCCGCCGTCCGGGGCAGGCTCGAACGGGGCCGAATACATGCGTCCCCTGGCCGCCACGCTCCATGTCCGGACCCGACGTATCGAGGCTACCCTCCAGCGTCTCAGCGCCGAGGTCGCCCCCGGCCGAGCCGGCGCCGATGCGTTCTTCTCGCTACCCCCCAGAAGCGCACAGCTGCTCGAGCTCGGTCGCACGGTCGAGCTCCAGCTGGAACTGCCCGCGGTACAGGACGCCGTGACCCTGCCCAGCGAGGCGCTGTACGGCAGCGATCGCATCTATCGACTGATCGACGACCGGCTCGATGCGGTCACCGTGCAGCGGCTCGGCGAGTGGCGCACACCGGAAGGTGAGCCGAGACTGGTGGTCAGGAGTGATCGCCTCGCCAGCGAGGATCGAGTCCTCATCACCCAGCTGCCGAGCGCGGTGGACGGCCTCAAGGTGCGCACGCCCTGAGTGGAGGGCTCGGGCCTGCGCCCGCTGCCATCCGCCAGCGCATCGACTGGACCCTCACCAGGACATTGCCCCAGGACATTGC
>JAGRHX010000626.1 GCA_020444775.1 Gammaproteobacteria bacterium | reverse complement strand
TGATCAGCACCATGGCCAGGCCGAAGATCAGCATGCGGTACTGCGTGGGATCGAAGGACTCGCCGAAGATCGTCTTGAGAAAATCGAGGTTTCGCAGCAGTTCGATGCCGCCGATCATCACCACCGAGGCGATGACCACGCCCAGTTGCGAGCCCAGCCCGCCCAGCACGACGATCGCCAGGATGATCGCGGATTCGATGAAGGTGAAGCTCTCGGGGCTGATGAAGCCCTGGCGGGTGGCGAAGAAAGCACCGCCGAAGCCGCCGAACATGGCGCCGATGGAGAACGCGGTGAGCTTGGTGTTGGTCGGGTTGATGCCGAGGCTACGACAGGCGATCTCGTCCTCGCGTAGCGCCTCCCAGGCGCGGCCTATAGGGAGTCTGCGGATGCGCAGGGTGAACAGATTGGTCGCCAGGGCCAGGGCCACGATCAGATAGTAGAGAAAGATGATCCGATCGATCGGCGCGTAGTCCAGCCCGAAGTAGCTGTGAAAGGTCTGCTGGCCTTCCGCCGGATAGCGCTCGAAGGGGAGACCGAAGAAGCTTGGTCGTGGGATCCCCGAGATGCCGTCCGGACCGTTCGTGAACTGATACCAGTTGAGCAACACGATGCGGATGATCTCGCCAAAGCCGAGGGTGACGATGGCCAGATAGTCGCCGCGCAAGCGCAGCACCGGGAAACCGAGCATCACCCCGGCGAAGGCCGCCAGTATGCCGGCCATCGGCAGGCATACCCAGAAGCCGAGATCGAAATGCATGGCGAGCAGCGCGTACGAGTAGGCACCCACGGCATAGAAGGCCACGTACCCCAGGTCCAGCAGACCGGCCAGACCGACCACGATGTTCAGCCCCCAGCCGAGCATCACGTAGGTTGCAACCAGGATTGCGATATCGACCAGCCGCCGGTCGGCGAACGGCATCAACGGCAGGCCGAGGGCGACGACCAACAGGATGCCACCAGCGAGCATGGCGGCCAGCTTCAGCGTGCGCAGACGGCGTGCACGAGATGCGCTGTCCTGCCCCGCCGCGCCGGCGCCGCCCGGTCCGGCCCGGCGATGGCCGATCAGCAGCGCGCCGGCACGCACGCCGAGTGCGACGCAGGCCGCCGCCACCAGCACGTTCAGGATGTCGCTGGGAAAGGGCAACCAGAGTCGTGTCGACACCAGCGCGTGCTGGCCGAGCAGGCCGTACACGAACCATCCGCCCACGGGCAGCATCAGCGCCAGCACCAGAGCGGCATCCTGGCGCCGGCCGCGCTCACGCAGCAGACCCAGCGCGAAGCGACCGATGAAGGTCAGCACGCAGGCGGCGAGCACGTACTCGAAGCGGAACTCGAGGTCGAGGCCGCCGGGCACGTCACGGGTGCGGATGCCGACCAGGGCAACGGTCAGCGCCAACACCAGCAGCGCGGCGAGCCCGGCATCCTTGAACAGCGCGGGCAGCGCGGCACCCGGTCCGAGGTCCCGGCGGTCGAGCGACCGGGCTTCGAGAGATGTCTTCGAAGAATCCGATACGGCGGTGTTGGCAGACATGTGCGAGCGCTCAGAGGTTGTTTGACAACCTGATAAGAATCAGACCTTTTCCACTTCCGGTTTCCCCAACAGACCGGTCGGTCTGAAGATGAGCACCAGCACGAGAATCACGAAGGCGGCGACGTCCTTGTACTCGACACTGAAGTAGGCCGACCAGAAGGATTCGATAAGTCCGATCAGCAGACCGCCCAACATCGCCCCCGGCAGCGAGCCGATGCCACCGAGCACCGCTGCGGTGAAGGCCTTGATACCGGCGAGGAAGCCGATGAAGAAGTCGATAACGCCATAGTTGAGCAGGAACATCAGGCCCGCCACGGAGGCGAGCGCCGCGCCCATCACGAAGGTCAGGGAGATGGTTCTGTCGACGTTGATGCCAAGCAGCGCGGCCATCCCCCGGTCCTGCTCGCAGGCGCGTTGTGAGCGCCCCAGAGCGGTCTTGTGGATGATCAAGGTGAAGGCGGTCATGAGCACCACGGTGACGACGATGATCAGGATCTGCATGTAGCTCAAGGTCACCGTGAAGTCGGCGTCGGCATGGAACTGGAAGCCGCCATGAATCACCGGCTGCAGCGGTTTGACCCGCGCGCCCTGCAGCAGCTGCACGTAGTTCTGCAGGAAGATGGACATGCCGATGGCGGTGATCAGCGCGGCCAG
>JAGRHX010000625.1 GCA_020444775.1 Gammaproteobacteria bacterium | reverse complement strand
GACGAGATCAACCGGGCGACGCCGAAGACCCAGAGCGCCCTGCTCGAGGCGATGGAAGAACAACAGGTCACGCAGGACGGCGTCAGTCGTCCGCTGCCCAGACCGTTCGTAGTCATCGCGACCCAGAACCCACAACGCCAGATCGGTACCTTCGCACTACCGGAAAGCCAGCTGGACCGATTCCTGATGCGTCTGCAGGTGGGCTATCCGTCACCCGCCGCTGAGCGCGAGCTGTTGCGTGGCGAACAGCGACGCAGCCTGCTGGAGAACCTCGAGCCCGTCATGAGCGCGGAGCAGCTGGTGGCGGCACAACGGTTGGCTGGCGAGGTCTACGTCTCCGATCCGCTGCTCGATTATCTGCAGGCCATCATCGCCCAGACTCGCAACCGACGTGACTGGGAGACCGGGCTCTCGCCGCGTGCGGGGCTGTCGCTGCTGCGGGCCAGTCAGGCCTACGCGCTGCTCGCCGGCCACGACCACGTCGAACCAGAGCACGTGCAGGCGGTGCTGCCGGCAGTGGTCGCGCATCGTCTGCACCCGAGCAGTCATCCCGCCGACGCGTCGGAGCTGCGCTCGCGAGCAGCGGCCGCCGACGCGCGCGGCGAGGCGGCCGGCTCCGATTCGTCCGTCCCGGCAGCCGGTCCGGGCGAGCAGCTGATCCATCGTGTCGCCATTCCCTGACCGGGATCCGCAAAGCGGCGGCGAGCCGGTCTTCGTCATCGACCGTCGGCGCATCTACATCCTGCCCACCCGGCAGGGCCTGGTGTTCGCGTTCGTGCTGCTGCTGATGCTCGCCGGCTCGATGAACTACGAGAACAACCTGGGCTACTTCATGACCTTCCAGCTCGGCGCGGTCGGTCTGCTGTCGATGTTGTTCGCGTTCCGGGATCTGCATGGTCTGCGGGTGAGCCTGTTGCCGGCAACACCGGTGTTCGCCGGCGAAACCGCGTGGTTCACCGTGCAGGTCGACAATCGTGGCGGGCGACAGCGTCACGGGGTGCTGATTCGACTCGATCCCAGACCCGCGGGCGCGCCCGGACTCCGGTCTCCGAGCCCGGACCCGGTCGTGGTGCGTGCGCCACTCGCCGCCGGCGGTGAGCATCGTGCGCAACTCGGTTTGATCACGCAGCGGCGCGGCTGGCAGACCCTCGATGGCGTGCTGCTCGCCAGCCGACATCCGTTCGGACTGTTTCGCGCATGGGCGCCGATCCGACTACGTGCTCGTAGCCTGGTCTATCCCGCGGCGCGTGGCGAGCAACCGCTGCCAGCACCCTACGCGGAGGAACGGACCGGCCCGCGGGCGCGCAGCGGCAGCGAAGAGGACTTCGCCGGGCTGCGTGCCTTTCAGCGAGGTGACACGCCCAAGCACGTCCACTGGAAGGCCGCGGCCCGCCACGAGTCGTTGCCGGTCAAGGTCTTCAGTGGCGGCCAGGGTGGGCTGCTGTGGCTGCGCTACGACGAGGTGATCGCCGACGAGCCGGAGACCAGGCTGTCGCAGCTCTGCCGCTGGGTACTGGAGGCGGAGCGGTCAGGGCTACGCTATGCCCTGGAGCTGCCCGATCGGGTGGTAGGCGACCAACACACGGCCAATCTGCGCAGCCGCTGCCTCGCGGCGCTGGCCCTGCACGGGCTGAACGCCGCGGTTGCGACATCGAGCACAAAGAGCCGGAGCCGCGCCGAGCCGGGCACGGCCCGAGCACCCACCACGGACGGCACCGACGGTGCCGCTGAGGCCTCCTGATGGGCACGGGGCGAACAGTGCCGGTCTCCCGCGCCGGCAACGTCGAATCGATCCGCGATCACCTCGAACGAGCCACCGGGACCGGCAGGCACGGTATTGGCGGCGGCCATGCCGCGACCGCGGGTGATACCCCTTCACGACAGGTACCGAACGGCACTACGTCCGGGCGCCGGCGGCGCTGGTTCGGTCGGCGTCGCGAACGCCTCGACCCCGAGCTTGCCGACTGGACGCTGAGCCGCGCCCGCACGCTGTGGATGTGTGTCGCCCTGTTGTTGGTCAGCCTGCCGCATGCGACCCATCTGCCGGCCTGGGTCCTGCCGCTGTTCGCGCTGATCGTCCTCTACAAGTGCTGGCTGGTGTGGCAGCAACGACCGACGCCGCCACGCATCCTCACCCTGTTGCTGGGCCTGTGTTGCATCGTCGGCGTCGGCTTGAGCATGGGCACGGTGCTCGGACGCGAGGCGGGTATCGCCCTGCTGACCCTGCTCGCCGCCCTCAAGTTGCTCGAGACCAGCGCCGCGCGTGATGCCTACGTGGTGATATTCCTCGGCTTCTTCCTGGTCCTGACCAATTTCCTGTACTCGCAGTCGCTGACCACCGGCGGCTACATGTTGCTCGTGGTGCTTCAGCTCACCGCCTGCATGTGGGTGCTGGGCACGCCTTCACGACGCTCGCAGGCCGCTCAGGCGCGGGCCGCGTTGCGCCAGGCCGCGACCGCGCTGTTCTGGTCCGCGCCCATCGCGCTCGCCCTGTTCTTCCTGTTCCCACGCCTGCCTGGACCGCTTTGGAAGCTGCCGCGCGATGCCCACGCCGGGGTCAGCGGTCTGTCGGAACAGATGAGTCCGGGTGATCTCAGCGAGCTGTCCCAATCCGACGCGCTGGCCTTTCGTGTCTACTTCGATTCGCCGCCACCGCCGTCCTCCAACCGCTACTGGCGTGGCCCGGTGCTGACCCGCACCGATGGCAGGACCTGGCACCGCGCGCCGGCGCCCCATCGCCGGCCGCGACAAGGTGTGCAGCCGCTCGGTGCGTTGACCCGCTACAGCGTGGAGCTGGAGCCGCACCAGCAACGCTGGCTGTTCGCCCTGGACGTGCCCGTGGAGCTACCGCCCGGCGCGATGCTGAACCACGATCTGGAGCTGCGTTCCGGACGCAGCATCCGTCGCGACTACCGCTACGAGATGGTCTCCGCCACCAGCTACAGATTGGACGTGGATCCGCGCTCGGTGATGCGCATCAACCTGCAGCTGCCGCTGGACGCGCATCCCATGGCACGTCAACTCGCGGCCCGCTGGAAGCGCCTCGCGACCAGTGACGGCGCTTTGCTGGAGCTGGCCCTGGGCTTTTTTCGCGACGGTGGCTTCAGCTACACCCTGAGCCCACCGTTGCTGCCGGGTGACCCCGTGGATCAGTTCCTGTTCCAGACCCGGGCAGGCTTTTGCGAGCACTATGCGAGCGCGTTCACCGTGCTGATGCGAGCGGCGGGTATTCCGGCGCGGGTGGTGACCGGTTACCAGGGTGGAGAGATCAATCCAATCAGCGGTCATCTGAGCGTGCGCCAACGGGACGCGCATGCGTGGAGCGAGGTCTGGCTCGTCGAGCGCGGCTGGGTAAGGGTCGATCCGACCGCGGCCGTGGCGCCTGAACGCGTGCAGATCGGTGCGCGTGCGACGTTGCTCGCCGGCGACCAGCTCGGCGCCGACCGGCTGGCCAACGACGGCGGCATCGATCGACTCTGGAAGAACCTCGAGCATACGCTCGACTACCTGGACTCGACCTGGAATCGCTGGGTGCTCGGCTACGGAAACCGACAGCAGGAGCAACTGCTCGGTCGTCTGGGCATCGACGCTTCCAGCCTGACCCAGCTGGCCCTGTGGATACTCGGAGTAACCGTGACCGTGATGGTGCTGGCCAGCCTCTGGCTGGTGCGCCAGCCACCCTCGCGGGACCCACTGCAGCGGGCCTGGCACAGGCTGCGGCGCAGACTCGGCGCGCACGGTATCCACAGCGACACCAGCGAGGGCCTTGAGCATCTGAGCGCACGCATCGCCGCCAGTCATCCGCATCTGGCCGAGACGGCGGGCGAGGCATTGCGGCGCCTTGCCAGGGCCAGATATGGCCGTCCGCCCGCCGACGACATTGACCGTGCTCAGGCGCTGCGCGAGCTGGACGCAGCGATACAGGCCGTACCACGCCGGCCGACCGGCCACGGGTGATCGCTCAACCGCCGAACCAGTCCTGTCTGAAGACGAAGAACACCGCGCCCAACAGGCACAGGCTGGCCCACAGATAGTCCAGCCGTAGCGGCTCCTTCATATACAGGAAGGCGAAGGGCACGAACACCGTGAGGGTGATGATCTCCTGCAACATCTTCAGCTGCCCCACCCCCAGCACCTGGTAGCCGATGCGGTTGGCCGGGACCTGGAACATGTACTCGAACAGGGCGATGCCCCAGCTGACCAGGGCAGCGACCAGCCAGGGTCTGCCACCCAGGTTCTTCAGATGAGCGTACCAGGCAAAGGTCATGAAGACGTTGCTGATGGTGAGCAGGCCGACGGTGGTGGCGACGTTGTACACACACGCCTCTTTGGGATCTGCTTTGAAATCCAGCTTTGAGATTCAACGGGGGTTGAACGGGTTGAACGGGGGTCGAGCGGCCGGACCGCGGCCAACAAGACCGGTCGTTCGCGCTTGATATACTCGACCTGCCCGCCAGGCCCGGTTCGCGCGGTCAGGATCGGATGTCTGGCGAGCCAGGGTCGGCGCGCCCGAGCGGGAGGCATCGACATGCCCGGGCCGACGAGTGGCTCGAAATCGAAGAACGCAACGACCGTTTGGAGCTTTGGAGATGAGATCCATTCTCGTGCTGAATGCCAAAGGGGGCACCGGCAAGACCACGATCGCATCCAACCTCGCCGCATATTACGCCGAACGCGGCAAGCAGGTGGCCTTGCTGGATTTCGATCCGCAACGCTCGTCGCTGGACTGGCTGGAGCTGCGGCCCGCCGAGCGCAGCCCGATCGTCGGGGTCGACGCCTGCAACGGCGAGAAGCCCCCACGCGCCACCGAGGTCGCAATCCTGGACTCACCGGCCAGCGCCTACGGTGAGCAGCTCAGTGGCCTGCTCAAGCAGGCACAGACCGTGGTCATTCCCGTGGTGCCGTCGGTGATCGACCTGAACGCGGCCGCGCGCTTTCTCGAGGAGTTGAAGGAAGCCGGTCGGGTCATCAAGAACAAGGTGCGGGTGGCGACCATTGCCAATCGGGTACGCGAGCGCTCGACCGGTCGCTACGAGCTGGAGGACTATCTGCGCACCGTACGTCTGCCCGACGGTCGCAAGCTGCCCTTTGCCGCGACCCTGCGCAACAGCCAGAACTATGTCTATGCAGCCGAGCGCGGTCTGGGCGTATTCGAGATCGCCCCCTCGCGGGCCCGACACGACATCGAGCTGTGGCAACCGCTCATCAAGTGGCTCAACAGCAAGAAGAGCCTGCCGGGCTGATCGCACCCGCGCCAGCCACGGACTGCGTTCACGAATTGAGACGCGCGCCTTGTTGGGGCCCGTCCCGCTCGGTAATCTTCGCCGCTCAGGTTGTGGCTGAGCACTGATGAACGAGCAATACGATCCGCAGGCCGTGGAGGCCGAAGTCCAGAAGCTGTGGAACGACAGCAACGCGTTCAAGGTCGTCGAGGACCCGGCGCGCGAGAAGTTCTATTGTCTGTCGATGTTTCCCTACCCCAGTGGGCGGCTGCACATGGGGCACGTCCGCAACTACACGATAGGCGACGTCATCAGCCGCTATCAGCGCATGCTCGGCAAGAACGTGCTGCAGCCGATGGGCTGGGACGCGTTCGGTCTGCCGGCCGAGAACGCGGCCATGCAGAACAACGTCGCGCCCGGCAAGTGGACCCACGAGAACATCGACTACATGCGCGGTCAGCTGCAGCGGCTGGGCTTCGCCTACGATTGGTCGCGTGAGTTCGCCACCTGCGATCCCGACTACTACCGCTGGGAGCAATGGTTCTTCACCCGGCTGTATCGCAAGGGCCTGCTCTACAAGCGTAGCGCGGAGGTCAACTGGGATCCGGTCGACCAGACGGTGCTCGCCA
>JAGRHX010000624.1 GCA_020444775.1 Gammaproteobacteria bacterium | reverse complement strand
GAGATGTGCTCGACCAAGGCGCTGCTGGCCGGCGACGGTGACATCGTCGCCGATTTGTACCGCAAGCGCGTGCTCAGACGTGGCGGTCGGCCGCAGACCTGGGGCTGGGAGACAGCCTATCCCGGTCAGTCATGAGGCGTGGCAACGATGAATGGACATGACAGGCGAGGATCCATGCTCGGCGGCCTGCTGCTCGCCGCGATGGTGCTGGTGCTGAGTGGTTGCTACGAGGCCGCGGACGTCACCGCGCATTCGCCCGGTGAGTACAAGGGGCGCGAGGATCCGTTGCAGAACGCCGGTTCCGAGCGGGGCGAGGTCCTGCGCAAGCGCTTCCAGATGGTGCAGACGGACCGCTGAGCCGGTGCGCCGCGGGCCCGTGCCGACCGTGCCGACCGGCAAGGAGAGAGAGCGATGTCCACGAGCCAGAGCATGACGAGCGGGGCAGGCCGTTCGAGCGCGCGCCACCAGCGGGCCGCACGCCGTTGGCGCGGCAGTCTGTGGGGGCTGGCCCTGATGCTGACCCTTGCCATGCTGCTGCCCGGCGTCAGCCTGCTCGTCGGTCTGGCCGGGCCGGCCGGCGCGCAACCGGCGGCCGAGACCACCAATCCGCGTGCCAATTTCTACCGTGCCGTGCGTGCCGGTGAGCCCGGTTACACGGCGGTGCGCGGAGCCGAGACCGGTGTGCTGATCCAGAACGGTGGTCAGAACTGGCGGCAGCTGAGGAACGGTCCGCTGGCCCTGTACGGTGCGTGGGCGATGCTGGTGATGGTCATCCTGCTCGCGATGTTCTTCGCCGTGCGTGGCCGGGTGAGGTTGGACGGGCCCCGAACCGGTCGACTGCTAGCGCGGTGGAGCGTTGTCGACCGTTTCGTGCACTGGTACACGGCGGTGCTGTTCGTAATCATGGCCATTACCGGCCTGAGCATGCTGTTCGGTAGGGCCGTGCTGATCCCGGTGTTCGGCAAGGCAGCCAATGCGGCCTGGGCGCAGATCGCCCTGACCCTGCACAACACGCTCGGGCCGGCGCTGGCCATCGGCGTGGTGCTGATGATCGGGCTGTGGATGCGTCACAATCTGCCCACCGGGACCGATCTGCGTTGGTTTCTCAAAGGCGGTGGGATGCTCGGCAGGAGTCACCCCGATGCCGGTTTCGCCAACGGTGGTGAGAAGGTCTGGTTCTGGATCGTCGCCATCGTCGGCGGGGTGGGGGTCATCGTGACGGGATTGATGCTCGACTTCCAGCCGTCGCTGCCATTCCTGACCCGAGAGCTCGCCCAGGATTATCACATCGTTCACGTGACGGCCGCGTTCATCTGGATCTGTGTCTGGCTCGGCCACGCCTATATCGGCACCCTCGGCTCGGAGGGATCGTTCGAGGCGATGTGGACCGGTCACGTCGATGAGACCTGGGCTCGTCAGCACCACAACCTCTGGTACGAGGAGGTCCTGGTAGAGGCAGAGGAGGACGCGCGAGATGCCGACGCGCAAACGCAGACGTCAGCGCGCGCAACGCCCGCCACGACCGGCTCGAGCTGATTCGACTCGAGCTGCTTCGATAACAGCACCGGGCGCTGGCGGGTTGCTGGCCGAGCGGTCCGGCCCGCCCGGCGCGCAGCCGGCGGACGCCGCAATCACACAGATTCCGGAGGCGGCCCGTCGGGCGATGCTGGACGGCGGCATCCACGCCGCCTGTCTGCCGGTGCGTCTGGGGGACGCGCGGGATGGCTCGGATCCGGCGAGCTGGCAGGCCGCGATGTTCGTGCAGGTCGCTGGCGTTGAAGGCGCACGGCACCGACAGATGCTGCGGGCCCGGGCCGGGCGTCCGCTGGTGATCGACATCGAATGCGATCTCATCGAGACCGAGCAGGGCTCGGTGGTGCTGTTGCTGGCCCGGATCCACACCGGTCCGGGCGAGCCACTGCAGGCTCGAATGCTGCTCACGCCCGGCGCCGGCGGTGACCACCTGGAAGCCTTGCAGCTGCTCGCTCGTCAGCCGTTACTGAGCTGGTTCTTCGCCGCCGACGATTTCTCGATCGTCCACTCGCAGTGCCATCCGATGGCCGAGGCGCTGCGCGCGGCCTTTGTCGAGATACTTGCCGACTCGGCGCGCCATGACGCCCTGATGCGCGAGCAAGGCAGCCTCGACCCGAGCGCGGCTCTGGACTCGGTGATCCGTCACTATAGCCTTGCCCAGTCGCCTGACTGACGGGTCGTCCGCGGCGGCGGACGACCCGGCCCCGAGTCGCAAGTGCTGTCGAATGTCTCTACGGCCTTGTCTTGCCCGGTGAGCGTCCCAGCCCGGGTCAGGCGAAGGCCTGCAGACCGGTCTGTGCCCGTCCGAGGATCAGCGCGTGCACGTCGTGCGTGCCCTCGTAGGTATTGACGGTCTCCAGATTGATCATGTGGCGCATCACGTGGTACTCGTCGGCGATGCCGTTGCCGCCGTGCATGTCACGCGCCATTCGTGCAATTTCCAGCGCCTTGCCGCAGTTGTTGCGTTT
>JAGRHX010000623.1 GCA_020444775.1 Gammaproteobacteria bacterium | reverse complement strand
GCTGGTGCGCGATGGCGACCGGGTGAAGGCCGGTGATGTGCTCGTCCGGCTGGACGAGACACGCGCCGGCGCCTCAGCCGGCGTGCTGCAGGCCCAGTACGACTCGGCGCTGGCGCTGCGGGTCCGCCTCGAAGCGGAGCGGGACAAGGCCGGGGCGATCCAATGGCCAGAAGAATGGGCGGCACGGGAGGACGACGCCAACCTGGCGGAACTGAAGGCGACCCAGCAGACCCAGTTTTCAGCCCGCCGCGCCTCGATCGTCGGCCAACTCTCGATTCTCGACAAGCAGATCGCCTCGAAGCGCAGCGAGATCGAGGGCCTGGCCGGACAGCAGGCGGCCAAGGGCGCCCAGCTCGCCAGCCTCGAGAGCGAGCTCGAAGGACTCACCGACCTGCTCGGCAAGGGCATGGTCGAGCGCACCAAGTTCCGAAACCTCGAGCGCGAGATCGCGCGGGTCGAAGGGGAGCTGGGCGAGCATGTCTCCGACATTGCCGCGGCGCGCTCACTGATCGGCGAGAAGGAGCTGCAGAAATTCCAGCTGCGCAAGACCTTCCACGAGGAAGTCGCCGATCAGCTGCGCCAGGTCCAGACCGAGATCTTCGACTACCTGCAGCGCATGGACGCCGCCCGCTACGTGCTCGCGCAGACGGAACTTCGGGCCCCGGCCGACGGCATCGTGACCGGGCTTCAGGCCCACACCGAAGGCGGCGTGGTCGGGCCCGGCGAAGTGCTGATGGAGATCGTGCCGGACGACCACCTGATCCTGGAAGCGCGGGTCGCGCCCCAGGATGTAGACCGGGTCCGCACCGGCCTGCCCGCCGGCATCAAGCTCTCGGCCTTCGACCAGCGCACGCTGCCCGAACTCAACGGTGAAGTCACCTACCTCTCTGCGGACATCATCGAGGACGCCCGCACCGGGCAATCCTACTTCGTCACCCGCATCCTCGTGCCCGACACCGAACTCGCCCGACTCGACGGCCACAAGATCCAGCCCGGCATGCTCGCCGACGTGTTTGTGCGCACCGGTAAGCGCACCTTCCTCGACTACTTGCTGCAGCCGATCACGGCGAGCTTCGACAAGGCGTGGAGAGAGCGGTGAATCCGCTGGAATGTGAAGGTCACGGAAGATATTTCCAGCATCAATTTCGATGAAACCTTGAATCAAACGATTAGTGATCTTGCGTTTGCGGGCTAGTGCACCGGTGAATCTTTCAAATTGCTCTTGGTGACGAAGTCACGTATGCAATTTCCGTCAAAGCGGCCGGCAATCATTCGCCAACAGTGATCGCGTACCGTTGGAGAACGAAAAGGAACTCATGATACATCTCGGAAGCTACCCTCAGGATTGCGCTTCCCCGCGCCGAAGTAACGCCGTTTCCTGCGCAGGTGGTTCGACCGTCGATCCTGATGCCGTTCGCCGTAAGTGCGATATGCAGTCCGATCCTCGATCGCTAGAAAGTTTCGACGCAATCGGCAACGCCGTAGGCTGTATCGCCCATGACATTGGCGACGCAGTTGTGGATGCAGCGACCCATCATGCGGTGGGCCGCATCCCTTTCGGCCAAGTGGAGCAAACCAAAGAAAGGCCCGCGCGACACGTAATTGCAGGGCAGCCAACGCCAGTTGAGGCTTATCACCATTCAATTCTGCGCGGTATCGTTCGTTTCATGACGGACAAAGAAGGGAACAGCGGCCTGTAATAGCGTTACTGCAAAGAAACGCTGAATATCTTCAGGGCATGGTGCCCGTCGCCAACCACGGTTTGAGACAATAGTAGCAACTCCAATACACGACCGAAAGGCCCTATGAAATCGAGCTGCTCCGAACTTGAGTACGCCTCTAAGGAATCTCTGAACAACCGGTGAACGATCTGGCGACCCGCATGTCGTATCGCAGTCCCTCACTTCGATCGCTACGAGCATGAAGCAACTGACCTTCGCCTCTGCGACTTACTCGGCAAAGAAGAAGACCACCAAACGCGAGCGCTTTCTCGCGGACATGGATGCGGTCGTGCCGTGGGCGCAGATGCAGGCGCTGATCGAGCCGCACTACCCGAAGACGGGACCGAAGGGCGGGCGGCCGCCGATTGGCCTGAACCGGATGTTGCGCGTGTGGTGCCTGCAGCAGTGGTTCGCGCTGTCGGATCCCGGGATGGAGGAAGCGCTTTACGACATGGAGTCGATGCGCCGCTTTGCCGGGTTCGAGCTGGGCGAGGACGCGATCCCTGACGAGACCTCGATCCTTAACTTCCGCCGGTTGCTCGAGACGCACAATCTGACCGAGCAGATGTTTGCGCTGGTGCGCCATCTGCTCGAAGCGAATGGCCTTCTGCTCAAGTCCGGCACGCTGGTAGACGCAACCCTGATCGCCGCGCCCCCTTCGACCAAGAACGCTGAGGGCAAGCGTGATCCAGAGATGACGCAGACCAAGAACGGCAACACCTGGCACTTCGGCGTGAAGATCCATGTTGGAGCTGACAGCAAGAGCGGACTGATCCACACCGTTCGAACGACGACGGCGAAGGTCGCCGATTGCGCTGAGGCCGAGCACCTGCTGCATGGCGAAGAAGAGCACGTCTTCGGTGATCGCGGGTACGACTATCCCCGCGTGCACCAAGCTATCGAACGCATCGGTGCCCTCGATGGCGTGGCGATCCGGCGCACTGCCGGTATTCCGCAGACCGAAACAGAGGCACAGTTCAATCGCGTCGTCGCG
>JAGRHX010000622.1 GCA_020444775.1 Gammaproteobacteria bacterium | reverse complement strand
GCGCAAGGGTCTGGCCAAGGTGACACTCGAAGAGTTGTCCAGAAATCCCTGGTTCGGCCGTGGTCTTTCGACCATGGAAAAAGTGTCCGGGAACTATTGGCATTGGCCACCCCACAACGCCTACCTGCAGGCGTTGGCCAGCTCAGGCCCGATCGGGCTCACCGTCTTCATGACCGCGCTGCTAGGTTATACAACGCGAGCGCTGCTGATCGGCTTCAGAGGTGACAGGCCGCAGGAAGTTCGACTCAGAATGCTCGCGATGGCACTGATCGCTCTTATGTTTTCCATGGTTGGGGAACCACACTTCGACTCGCCGACCACCTGGTTCCTACTGGGCCTGACTCAAGCGGCAATCTTGGTGTACAACGCCGAACTGCGCAGATCCAGCGCGAAACATCCTGGGGCGGATTTCCCAGTGGACCGCGCGGGTGGGCAGATATATGACTCGAGACCTTCCTGAAGACAAACGGGCGTAAAATCTGGAAGCATGCCGGGTGAACGAATCAAGTAGAAAAATCCGTGTGATGCATGTTTATAAATTCCTGCACGACGGTGGCACCGAACGGTACATTCATACGCTGATCTCGGGCATGGACCCCAGCGTGTATTCGTTCTCGATCTGTTGCTTGAACGAACGTGGATCAAGGGCTGCTGCCTTTGAGCAGGAAGGCTTCCCCGTCTATGCGCTCAATGTGAAACGTACCCGTGCGTTCACGGCAGTCGCGAATAATCTGGTCCAGATATTCAGGCTGGCGCGATTGCTGAGGTCATTGCAAATTGACATCATGCACACCCATGACAACTACTCGGCTGCGTACGCGCGCCTTGCAGCGCTGCTCGCTAGAGTGCCGATCGTATATGTCACATACCACTGCGTATACGAGTGGCTGAAGCCGGTTCATCATCGAATCAATCAACTGATGGCGATGAAGACGACGCGCATATTCGCCGTGTCTTCGACGGTGAAGATCAGCTCGGCTAGCAAGGACCGGATCCCCGAAAGAAAATACAGTGTGATCTATAATGGGGCGTTGTTCGAACCGTCAGCGGATCCTGAGCATTTGGCGGGAAGCCGCAGCCAGTGGGGTATTCCTCCCGATGCTCGAATAATTGGTAATGTTGGTATGTTGAGCCAGCTCAAAGGTCAAGGGCTGTTGATCGAAGCAATTGGACAGCTGGCAAAGGAGTTTCCTGACGTCTACTTGGTCATTATTGGTAGTGAGCGTGACTTTGAGCCTCAAGTAAAAGCTGACCTGGAGAGGATTGCTACCGATCTCGGGGTTTTGGACCGCGTGGTATTGGCGGGTAGCCGGGACGATGTGTTGAGCTTGCTCTATGGCTTTGAATTATTCGTCATGCCCTCTCGAGTCGAAGGATTCGGTCTTGCACTCGTGGAGGCAATGTGCAGTGGCGTGCCGGCTATAGTCTCGGATATCGAGGCATTCAAGGAACTGACTCAGAACGGGCGGCACGCCCTACTGTGCAAGTCGGGCAGCAGTGATGAGCTGACGAAAGCGCTCCGATATGCACTTTCTCATCGGGAAGAGATGCTGGAGCGGGCGGCAATATCAAAGGCCTATGCACGTGAGAAGTTCACGACTGAACGCATGGTGTTGGAATACGAGAAGGCGTATGCCCGTGATTTGACGGAGCGCGGCTTTCGGCATGCGAGCTGGAGCCAGTATCGGTCGTGAGCACCGCTTTGTGCGCAACGCGGCCGGCTGGCGTATCAAACGCTGGTGTGCCACGCCGGCTTGATAGAGGCATGTCGAGCCGGGTACGTATACATGTGTCGCGATCCATCGAGGCTCGACTGCCGTGAAGCTCATCGTCCTGGCACGCGATCGATACGAGGATTACTTTCGCCGCGGCTTGCTGGAAGCAGCCGAGCGAGACGGCGTGGATGTGCGCTTCATAGGGTTTCGGCGAAGCGAGCGCCGAATTGACCTCGTGCGAAGCGGTACCGTCGTACAGACGTTGCCACTGAATGCGGCACCGCGAGCGATAGTCGGATTCGCTCGTGCTGGGCGCGACGATGACAGTACGATTGTGCTCAACTCAGCCGGCTACAATTGGTTCTGGCAGGTGCTTTATCTTCGCTATGCCATCCCTCGGGCCTCCCTCGTATTTGACGTCTATGATTGGCTCTTCTACGACGCGCGCTTTCCGAAGCTACATGTCATGCGATGTATTGACTGGGTATATAGAAGAGTATGCGACGGCATGATCGTCGTCTCTCCCGAGCTCCTTCATCATTATCCGGGAGCTTTTTTGCTCGACAATGCATCAAATGTAGAAGGTAATGTCGGTGATAAGCGTTCCAAGTCTGGGGTGGCTGTGGTCGCCTCCATTGACGGTCGTATGGACTTCGCTCTTCTCGAGCGCGTGGTTGACCTCTTGCCGCAGGTGACGTTCCATTTTCACGGGTGGGTGCAGGCTCAGTTGCCAGGTATCGAAGATCGTTTCCGGGCACTTCGCAAACGCGTGAATGTGGAGTACCACGGGCCCTATGTGAATGAAGAGCTGGAAACGCTCTTGGCCACCTATCGCATAGGACTATTGCCATATGCTACGGGGAATCGGATCAACCGTTACGTAAATCCAGAAAAGATCTACCATTATCTGCGAATGGGGATGGAGGTGGTGGCGACTCCGATTCCCCAGGCGCAGCGCATGGGGAACTATGTCCATCTTGCTTCAACGGCAGCGGAATTCGCCAGTACGATAAGTGCCCTGTTATCAGGTGAAGCGGGAAAGCACCCAGGTCCGCTTGGCTCGCGGTTTCATTGGTCCGAACGCTGGCCGACACTGCGACGATTTCTCGTCACTGTTGCCGGTCGCTGACGTAGACGTGGTGCGGAAATACATCGGCGACCGATTGGGAAGCCGGTCAGCTCGCCACCGTCAGTCCACGTGTGCCGGCGAGCTGGAACCTTGGGTTACGACACGCCAGCTTGATTGACGAATGCCGACGATTTCGAGCTCGGCGCCATCAGGATGGCGCGCCGCCCGGTGCCCAGCCATAGATCCGTGCCAGATTGCCGCCCATCAGGTCGGCCCGCTCGGCATCGCCAAGCTGGTCGGTGACTCGAAAAGCTTCCACGCCCTGTTCGTAGCCGAGCACGCCGACTGCTCGGGTCCAGTCGGTACCCCACATACAGCGTTCGATGCCATAGGCATCGAAGATCCGCCGTAGCGGCGTCCAGATGTCAGGATAGGGAAACGGCTGGTGTGACAGCGTGCAGGCGCCCGATATCTTGATCGCGACGTTCTCGTGGCGCGCCAGTGCCAACACCTCGGGCAGGTCCGCGAACGGCTGCTCAGGCGCCGGTGGCTCGAAGGGTTGTTGCAGACCCAGATGATCGATGATGAGCTGCGTGTCCGAATGACGAGCAGCGAGCGCGTCCATCAGGTCCATATGACCGGTGCACAGCACGTTCACCGGCAAGCCGTGCCGGGCACCGGCGTCGAAGATGCGTCCGACGCCGACGGCATCGGCGCCGAGCTTGAGTTCGCCGGCGAGCATCACACGCGCGCCGACCACGCCGGGTGTAGCCGCCCATTCGGCGATCTGCTCGTCCACGTCCGTAGCTCTCGGGTCGAAGGGCTTGACCAACGCGAAACGATCCGGATGACGCGCGTGGACCTCGATCGCGTAGCTTGCATCGTATCGATACATCGTCCACGGCGAGACCAGCAGTGCGCCGTCCACGCCAACCGCGTCCATCGCCGCGACCATCTGATCGCCGGTGACCTCGGCCGGGCCGTGTAGCACGGCAGCCCACGGTCTGCCCGGGTGATCGCGTTCGTAGGCGTGAACCTGACAGTCGATGGTCTTGGTTGGTTCGGTGCTCATGGGCGACTCGCTCGGTGACGGACGGAAACGGTCATCGCTGCGCGTGACGCGATCAGTATGAACTCTGCGGGCGCCGACTTCGAGCAGGCGGGGCGCTGCGCTTGGCAGCGAACGGGACGACGTGCATGCTCTGCATCACGGCAAGACCATGCGGAGGGTGGGGCGATGATCAAGATCTGGGGACGGGCCGATGGCTCGAATGTCATCAAGGTGATGTGGTGCGTGGGCGAGCTCGGTCTGGCGCACAAGCGCATCGACTGGGGTGGTCAATTCGGTGGCAATGACGATCCGGAGTACCGGCGCAAGAATCCGATGGGTCGTCTGCCGACCCTCGAGGAAGAGGACGGTTTCTGCCTTTGGGAGTCTGGCGCAGTGATCCGCTATCTCTGCGAGAAGCACAGCCTGGGCAAGCTCTGCCCGGACAGCCTGCGCGGCCGCGCCGAGGCCAACAAGTGGATGGACTGGAGCTCGCTGAATCTGGCGGCCTTCAACACCGTGTTCCTCGATCAGTTCTTCAGACGCAAGCCGGAGGAGCGTGACGACGCGGCGCTCAGCGCGGCCGTGGAACGGGCCAGCGAGATGTATGACATCCTGGACCGACACCTCGCGGACCGTCCGTATCTGTGCGGAGACGAGCTGACCATGGCCGAGTTCCCGGCCGGCTCGCTGACCCATCGTTGGATCCAATGGGCGCCATCGCGTCCGTCGCATCCGAACGTCGAGGCCTGGTACGAGCGAATGGCGGCACGACCGGCCTACAAGGAACACGTCATCGATCGCAACCGCAAGCTCTGAGTGAATTCGACTTCGGTCATGATCGCCGAGGCAGCGATGCGAACCAGGGGACGTATTGTCTCGAACACACCATTGGGGGACGAAAGATGAGCTTTGACGGTCAGGTTGCGGTGGTCACGGGCGCCGGCTCGGGTATCGGCAAGGCGATCGCGACGATGATGGCCGCACGTGGCGCGGCCGTCGCGGTCGTCGACCTGGATGCCGGCAATGCGGCCAAGGTGGCCGAGTCCATCGTTGCCGCCGGCGGCAAGGCAAAGAGCTATGGTGCCGACGTCAGCAAGGCCAGCGATATCGATGCCGCGGTCAGCGCCGCGGTCAACGAGTTGGGCGCGCTCGATATCATGGTCAACAACGCGGGCATACTCGATGGTTATTTCGACGTCGACGAGATGTCCGAGACGCTCTGGCGTAAGGTCATCGACATCGACCTGACCGGGGTGTTCCTCGGCTGCAAGCGGGCGCTGGCGGAGATGCTGCCGCGCGGACGGGGGCGGATCGTCAACATGGCCTCCGCGGCCGGCCTCAACGGCACCGGCGGTGGCGCCGCCTACATCGCCGCCAAGCATGGCGTGGTCGGGCTCACCCGTCAGATGGCGGTGGTCTACGGCGCACGCGGGATCACAACCAACTGTGTCTGCCCGGGGCCGATCCCCACCGACCTGCGTGCCCACAGCCAGCCGATGCTGGGCAACGATGTGCCGGACATCAGCCAACGGGGGATGGCGGTGAACGACGACCAGGTGCGGGCCCTGGTGCCGATGGCGCGGCGTGGCGTGCCGGACGACATTGCCTCGGCGGTCTGCTATCTGGCCTCGGCCGAGGCCAACTATGTCAACGGCCACGCCCTGGTCGTCGACGGCGGCTGGCGCGCGAAGTAGGTTGTCAGCCGGTGGCCGGGGCACGACGCGGCCTTATCGACAGTGCCCTGGCGCATCGCCAGCAATCGAATGGATCGCGGCGGACCCGGCGTGGGCAGTGCATGGTCCGCGTCGAGAAGGAGTAGCTCAAGTATGACCGATGACAGCGCACTCGCGGTGTTCTGTGACTTCGAGAACATCGCGCTCGGTGTGCGCGATGCCAAATACGCGCGCTTTGACATCAAGCCCGTGCTGGAGCGCCTGCTCCTGAAGGGCAGCATTGTGGTGAAGAAGGCCTACTGCGACTGGGATCGCTACAAGG
>JAGRHX010000621.1 GCA_020444775.1 Gammaproteobacteria bacterium | reverse complement strand
CCAGGGAATCGGCGCCCGGCTGAAATACAGGGCACGTCCCACGCTGTCGGTCACCACCTTGACCACGTTCGGGCTCATGAGATCCTCGGCCGACTCGATGCGATGTGAGAGCGTGGACATGTCGGCGCCCGACTCATCCAGGGTCACGGCCACCTGGCGGATCAGACTTGCGGGCATCAGCGGCTCGTCGCCCTGCAGATTCACCACCTGGGCCTGCGCGTCCAGGCGCTTGATCGCACACACCTCGGCGATCCGCTCGGTCCCGGATCGATGGCTATCACGGGTCATCACGACCTCGATGCCATGGTCCATGCAGGCCGCCCGCACCCGTTCGTCATCGGTCGCGACCCAGACAGGCCCGACATCGGCCTCGCGCGCCCGGTCCGCGACGTGCACGACCAGCGGGCGTCCCTGGATGTCACACAACGGCTTGCCGGGCAGGCGTTCAGAAGCATAACGGGCGGGGACCACCACGTAGGTCTTGCCCGCGGCGCCAACGGGCCGCTCCGCCGGTGCTCGTCCGCCGGCACGTGATTCTGCGCTCATGTCTTCACCTGGCTTATCTGCATAGGGATACGGACTCGCACCAGGGTGCACCCTGATGAATCACCCTGATGTTCGATCACGATGATCATCGCCGGGCCGGGTATATGTCCTGGCCGGTGACGCTCACGATGCCCGACCTGCGCCTGACGCGGACGGTCCGCGTGGCGCGTCTCGCTCTGAGCGCGCCGCTTGCAGTCGCGCCGCCAGGGCGTCCATGAAGCCCGTCTGAAGCTTCGCCCTGACCTCGAGCACGAAGAACGCCTGCTCGGCGAGCGCCGGGTCCACCGCCAGCAGACGCTCGCACTTGACCGCATCCTTGCTGGTCATCACCGTCGGCAGATCGTTGCGCGCCCGCAGATCGCCAGCCGAGAAGGCGTGGTGGTCCGGAAAAATCCTCGGCTCCAGCCGTGCGTCCAAGGCCTTCAGTGTGTCGAGGAAACGCCGCGGATTGCCGATCCCGCACAAGGCATTGACCCGACGTCCGACCAGCCAGGACAGGTCAATCGGGTCCGCCCCGCCCGCCACCTGCGTAGTCCTCGCTGGCCGACGACCCAGGGCGTACAACGCGCTCGGCTCCAGTGTCAGCGCGAACTCACCGTCCATGGCATCAGCGGCATCCCCGTTGACCACGACCAGGTCGTAGCGCGCAGCCTGTGCCAACGGCTCGCGCAACGGTCCGGCCGGCAGGCAACGTCCATTACCGGCCCGACGCTGGCCGTCCCAGACCAACACCTCGACGTCACGCGCCAGCCGCAGATGCTGCAACCCGTCGTCACACACCAGCACATCGCGATCGGGGTACGCCGCCAGCAAGGCAAGTCCGCCTCGCACCCGATCCGGATCCGCGAACACCGGAATCGCGGGGCCTGTGCACGAGACGCGGGCCAGCAAGACGGCCTCGTCACCGCACAGATGGGGATCGCTGTCCGCATGGACCGCAATCGGCCAACGTTCGGACCGACCGCCGTGCCCGCGACACAGGAGGGCCGGCCGGTAGCCACGCTCGACCAGCGCCGCGCAGATGGCGATCACCAACGGTGTCTTGCCCGTGCCACCGGCAACCAGGTTGCCGACCACGATCACCGGCACTGGCAGTTGCCGTTGTGTCAGCCAGCCCCGCTCGTAGGCTGCGCGTCGAACCCGCGCGAGTCCGGCGTACAGCCAACCCAGCGGAGCCAACAGCGCCGCGAGCAACCGCGCCGCCACGCTGCGTTGATACCAGATCGTCTCGAGAACCAAACCATCCCCCGCCCGTTTCACCGCTGCGCGAGCCGAGCCGGCACGCGGCCGTGACGGCCAGCACCCGGCGTCTGGCTACCGGGTTGCCTCGGCCGGGCTGTCGCCGTTCGTGTCCGCGCCACCCGCGGTTGGAGCCTCACTGATGGTCGGTAGTCGCAGCCGAGCAATCCCCAGCTCACTCGCGACGTCCATGATCATGATGAAGCTCTGATAGCTGGCCCGGGCATCCGCGCTGACGTGCACCGGCGCGTCCGGGTTCGCTTCGATCGCCTTGCGTAAGGCCTCGAGCAGCTCGCCACGCTGCGGATTCACAAGATGCTGGCCATCGATGTAGTAGTTGCCGCCGGCATCCACGGCCAGCTCCAGCACCCGTTCCGTCTGCTCGGTCTCGGCCCCCTGCTTGGAGTGCGGCAGCTCGATGCCGAGCTCACGGCTGCGATCGAAGGTGGTCGACACCATGAAGA
Organism: Gammaproteobacteria bacterium; assembly: GCA_020444775.1. Next base: position 5,120 of record JAGRHX010000621.1, on the reverse strand, counting down.
AGATCAGCAGCAGGAACACCACGTCGATGAGCGGCGTCAGGTTCACGTCGGGCCCTTCCCGACGCTGTTTGCGCAGGTTCATCGCGCCGAACGCCGGCGGGATCGACCACCGCCCGGTGCTGAACGCCGACCGCCCTCGTCACCGCCGCTCGCGCCTGCTGGCGGCACGGAGCCGCCGTCCGCGGCAGGCGCGGCCTCCCCCTGCCCCAGATTGCGCGCATGCAGCGCGTCCACCAGTTTCAGCGCTTCCTGCTCCATGACCACGACCAGCTCGTCGACACGGCCCCTGAAGTAGCGATAGAAGATCAGGCTGGGGATGGCCACCGTCAGCCCGGCGGCGGTCGTAATCAACGCCACCGAGATGCCGCCGGCGAGCACAGTGGGATTGCCGATCCCCTGGGTGGTGATGACCGAGAAGACCTTGATCATGCCGATCACGGTGCCGAGCAGCCCCAGCAGCGGCGTTATCGAGGCGATCGTGCCGAGCGCGTTCAGATAGCGTTCGAGCTCGTGCACCACGTGTCGCCCGACGTCCTCGATGTGCTCCTTCATCTGCTCGCGTTCGCGCTCGCTGTTGAGCACCGCGACGGCCAGTATCCGGCCCAGCGGCGAGCCGGTCTGCAGCTTGCGGATCTCGACGTCACCCAGCGCACCACGCCGCAGCTTCTGCCAGACCTCGGCGGTCAGGTTGGCGGGCACGATCTGGCTGCGTCGGAGCGACCAGAGGCGCTCGACCACGATCCCCATCGCGACCACCGAGCAGAGCAGAATCGGGAGCATCAACCAGCCCCCGGCCTTCACCAGTTCCAGCATTGTCCGTGGCACCTCGATTGCGAAGCGACGCAGGGTAGCCCGCATTCCTCATCAGGTCGAGCCAATCAGGTCGAGCCAATCAGGTCGAGCCGATCAGGTCGAGCCGATCAGGTCGAACCATCGGGCCGATGCCAGTAGCGTCTGCGCACCGTTCGCGCCCGATGCAGCTGAAGACGGCCAGACTCGCCCACGCGTAGCGAAATACCGCCACTACTGGCGGTATTGAGCACCCGCGCACCGGCCCGCTGCAAGCGCTGCAGCACCCTGTCCGATGGATGGCCGAAGCGGTTACCGGCGCCGGCCGAAACGATGGCCAGGCTCGGAGCGACCCGTTGCAGAAACATCGCGCTGCTCGAGGTCTGGCTGCCGTGGTGCGGCACCAGTAGCACCTGCGCGCGGAGCATCTGCGGGTGGCGCCATACCAGTCGATGCTCCGCCGAACGCTCGATGTCACCGGGTAGGAGCACTGACAGCTCCGACCGTGACGTCCGTGCATCGCCATCACGCCCGTCATGTCGCACCTGCTCATACCGCGACGCACCCCGCTCATCGTCGCGCATCGACACCTTGAGCACGCAGGAGTCGTTGTTGTCGGTGCCAGCGCCATGCATCGGGTTGAGCAACTCGAAGTCGACGCCGTCCCAACGCCAGCGGGTTCCGTCCAGACAGGACAGCGGCCGACGGCCCTCGGGCGTGAAGTTGCTGATCAACAGGTGGTCCCTGAAGTCAGCGGCCAGCCCGGGATATCCGCCACTGTGGTCGGCGTGGGCATGGCTGATGATGACGATGTCCAGATGCTCGATACCGGCCGCCCGCAGTTCCGGCACGATCACCCGACGACCACTGTCATAGCCCCCGGTCATGCCGAAGCCGGTATCGTAGAGCAGATTGTGAGCGCGGGTACGCACCAGCACGGACAGACCCTGCCCGACGTCGAACACGTCCAGCCAGAACTCGCCGTTGGCGGGCCTTGCGGGCGGCGTCAGGAACAAGGGCGCCAGCCACAGAGCGACCAGCAGCGGCAGGCTGCGCCTATGCGTGACCGGCAGCAGCCCGGCGCAACCCGCCATGGCCATCGCGGCCAGCAAGACGACGAGCGCCGACGGAGCCCGCGGCAGGGCCAGTCCCGGCCAGCGCGCGAGCACGTCCAGGAGGTCCAGGTAGTGCGTGAGCGGGAGTTCGACCAGGGCCAGCACCAGACCGGCCGCATCCATGGAGATTGCGGCCAACGCACAAGCCAGCAGTAGCAGCGGCACCAACAGCAGGGACACCAGTGGAATACCGATGAGATTGGCCAGCGGCGCCGAGACCGACTGCCCACCGAAGAGCACGAGCACCAGTGGCAGGAGGAGCGCACTGAGCCGCAGCTGCAGGGCGACGAAACGCCACAACGCCGAGTCGCGCGGGCCGCAACGGGCACGGCCCCGATGCAGCCAGATGAGCACCGCGACCACCGCGAAAGACATCCACAGTCCCGGGCTTGCGACACTCAGCGGGTCGAGCACGATGACCAGGAACAGGGCCAGCACCCAGCTGCTCCAGGCCGAGCAGGCACGTCGGCTCCCGGTTGCGAGCAGGTATACCCCGAGCATCACCAGCGCGCGTTGCACGGGCACGCCGAAGCCCGCGAGCAATGCATAGACGGCGCACGCGAGCAGCGCCGCGGTCGGCGCCAGCCATTCCAATCGCCGCGCCCGGAACACGACAAGGGTCTGCAACATGCGTCGGCTGAGGAACAGCACCGCGGCCGCGACCAGCCCGACGTGAAGCCCTGAAATGGTCACCAGGTGTGAGGTACCGGTCGCGGTCAGGGTCTGCCAGAGCTCGCTGGTGAAGCCGTCGCGCAAACCGATCACCAGCGCCTGCGCCACGGCGCCAGCACGCGCCGAGCGCATCTGCGCGGCCATCAATTCGGCGATACGCTGACGCACCACGGCCAGCGACCAGGCGCTCGCCGGCGCCAGACGCAGCGCCGTGCCACGACCGGAAACACTGGCCAGCGCGCAGATCCGTTCGCCCAGCAGCCGGCGCCCTCCGTCAGGCCCATGAAAGTTGAGCAGACCGTCCGGGAATCTCAGCCTGAGCCTGAATCGCCAGCGTTCTCCCGCTCGCGGTATCTGCTCGGGCTGATACCAACTGACACGGATCCGGCAGTCCGCGGACCATGTCTCGGCCTCGGCAGCCGAGTCGGGCCCGGTGGGCTGCCGGGTGCGTGCGGGCAGCCGGTCGCTTTGCAGCGTGAAACGGATCCGACCCAGCGACGCCGTGCCGGCGTCTGCCGCGTTGCTGGTACTGGCAGCGGCGCTGGTGAACGTGGGCGCAGCGCCTGTCGGTGTCGCCGGGTCCCGGCGCGCCGGCATCTGCACCACATCGACGATGCGCCCTTCGAGCACCTGCACGCTCCGGTCGAGGGCCGAGGGCAAGCGTTGCTCGAGAGCCACGTGCGCCTGCGCGGACGCATATCCGAATCCCAGTATGAAACCCACAAGAGGTCTCAGCCGCGGCTCACCGATCGCGAGCGGAGCCAGTCCCAAGCCCAGCGCCAGCACCCCGACGCCGCTGAAACCTTGCATCTGCTCGAAACAGAGTGCGCCCAGCACGAACCCGAGCAACAAGGGACGACAGCGTGGCCCTCCCCGAGGCCTGGTGAGCGTCGCCACGCGGCTTGCTCCGCCGCGCCGATTCCCGACCGGCCCGCGGCGGGCGGCGCGGGCCGATCCGGTGGCGCATGAGCGCGCGCGGCTGGTCGCGAGTTCCATTGGCCTCGTTCCTCCCTGAACGGCGGCAAAAAACCGTGAATGCTCCGACTCCGCTCGACACCCGGGTCATCGACGAGCTTGGATTTAGCCGGAAACGTGCCGATATAGGGCTCGCCATGTCATGTGGCGATGGCTGGCCCGAGGTGGTGATGGGGATCGGCCTCGCGCCCGGGCACCGGGGAATGCTGCGATGTCGCCGTGGAGCTGCCCGGTTTGGCGCCGCTTCTGCCCATCGACGGTCATATTCAGTCGATAGCATGGGCGATAGCATGGGCGCCATATGACAGCCGTTGACGCGGCCGCAACAGCGGTCCGGTGTGCGCCTCAGGACCTGTGTCAAGCAACTCGCGCATCAGGCCGGTCCGCGCTGACGTGCCATGAGGCAACCTGTTACTCTGACTGCAGAGTGATCGAGTGAAGTGGGCTGCGAAATCTGCAGGGAATGGGGCGTACAGCGGCCCCCTTCGGCGTGTGCCCCGCGAATTCGATAGTCGAACCGACATCTGACAGTTCGAAGAGCCAGAGAATATCGTTCCAGCAGCGATCCGGACATGCCCAAGAAGTTCATGCGTTCAGTCATGCGTCACGGCCACAAGGCCGTGTCGACACCGCGCATCACCCGGCTGTTCGGGCCTTGGTTGCACAATCCCAATCTCTGGCACCTCAACCGGCGCTCCGTATCCCTGGCCGTCGCCATCGGCGTATTCCTCTCCTTCGTCCCTTTCCCTTCGCAGATGGTGCTCGCCGCCGGCGTATCGATCCTGGTCGGCTGCAATCTGCCCATCGCGGTCGCGACGGTCTGGATCAGCAATCCCATCACCATCCCGCCGATCTTCTACGGATGCTATCGATTCGGCGCCTGGTTGCTCGGCACGCCCCCGCGGGACATCAAGTTCGAGCTGACCCTGGACTGGTTCATGACGCGACTCTCGGACGTCTGGGAGCCGATGCTGCTGGGCTGTCTGACCGTCGGTGTGATCCTCGCGGTAGCCGCCTTCTTCGGCATGCGGCTACTCTGGCGCCTGCGCGTCGCGCAATCCTGGCGCGACCGCAAGCGCCGTCGCGCGATGTTGGAGTCGACCACGCCGCCCGGCGGCGATGCCGCCGGGCGGCCGAGCAAGTCCTGACCCGCCCAGGCGCTGTTCGCGCTTGCTCAGCGACCGTCGACCAGCGTGCCGTGCTCCAGGCGTAGGGTTCGGTCCATTCGCGCGGCCAGACCCACATCGTGGGTTACCAGCACCAGACTCGTGCCATGCTCCTGGTTGAGCTCGAACATCAGCTCGTAGACCTGATTCGCCGTATCGTCATCCAGATTTCCGGTCGGTTCATCCGCCAGCACGCAGTCCGGCCGGGTCACCAGCGCGCGGGCGATGGCGGCACGCTGACGTTCGCCGCCGGAGAGCTCCGCCGGTCGATGGGCGAGCCGCTCGGACAGTCCCACGCGTGCCAGCAGCTCCGCGGCTCGCGCACTGGCCCGGGCAGTTCGCTCACCGCGGATCAGCAGCGGCATCGCTACGTTCTCGAGCGCGCTGAACTCGGGCATCAGGT
>JAGRHX010000620.1 GCA_020444775.1 Gammaproteobacteria bacterium | reverse complement strand
GCCACGGTAATCCAGGCTCTTCGGCCCCTCCAGACTCCATTCGGGCTCCACCGCGCCGAGCAGGTTGAGGACGCTCGGATTCTGCTCGTCCAGCACCGGCGCGCCGTGAGTCTCGTCACACTGCTGCACGATGTTGACACCGTAGCGAGCCGCCACATCTGGCACCGGCGCGTCGGACGAGACTCGAAGACGCGTCTGCAGGACATCCTCGACGATCTCGTCCAGGAACGCCCTCACCCGCTCGTCGGCAAAGCGCGCCGCGATCCGTGCCACCAGCACGTCCAGAACCTCCCGGGCCATGCGCGCCAGGGCATCGTGCATCTGTTGCAGGCCCTCCTCGTAGACCTGCGCAAGCTGCTGGCCGAGCTCACGAAGCCGTCTTTGATGCGCGGGGTAGTTCTGCTGCATGCGCTCGAACACCTCCGCGGGCAGTCGACCGGACTGCACCATCCGGGCCGCTTCCTGTAGAGGCACCGGCTGCCCCTGCAGCTCCATGAAGATGCCGAGCTGGCTCAGATTGCCCTGCTGCATCGGTGCGAGCATCAGGCCGTCCTCTTGCAGGGCCTCCTCGAGCGGCGCGGTGAGGGCACGGACTCGCTCGTCCACACGCTGCTGTATGGCGTCTCGCTCGAGCTTGGCGGCCTCCGAGGCCAGCGTTCTCGGCAGGCCGGTGGCGATGAAGTCCTGAAGCTCATGGAGCCGCTGCGCGAACAACCGCGCGTGACCCGGCTCGAAGCTCAGCAGGCGCGGTCGGTCAGGTCGGGCGAAATTGTTCACATAGGCCCGATCGCGGCGACCGGTGGCGCGCACGCGCGCGCCGTCCAGCAGCTGTGTGACCAGGGTACGTCGGCCGGTTCCAGGCTCGCCCCGCACATAGACATTCTGGCCCCTGGCGTCACAATCGATCGCGAACCGCAAGGCATCCTGCGCATCGTCCTGCCCCGCGACCTTCTCCGCGGGGTCCAGATCGGCAGTGGTCTCGAAACCGAGTGTCCCTTCCGGTAGACGCCAGCGCAGTTTGTCTATCGGGAGCGGCTCGATACCGCCACCACGCCTGGGGTTGGTCATGCTGCAGATCTCCTCGTCACGCCGGGAACTTGCAGCATAGTCGCTCGGCCCTGCCCGTGCGAGTCGTCATGGCCGCCGATGTTGCTCAGCCCGACAGGATCAAGCGCGCGAGCATCAGATCCGCGCCCGGCAGTATCAGCTCCAGCGACTGTCCATGCGCCCGGGCCTCGAGCCAGCGGCGCGCGGCCACGACCAGGTCCGGCGCCATGCGTATCGCCGGCAGCTCGACCTTGAGCACGTCACCGGCCGAGTTCAGCCGGATCCGCACCAGCGATCGCTCCGATCCACTGACCGCAACCCCACTCCACTCCACCTCCACACCGCGGCGTTCCACGGCGGCGAGCTGCTCGGCAAGCAAACGCAGCTCGGCCGCCGCACGCTCACACGCCGCGGACTTGATCTTGCGGTCACGCAGGCTCGTGAACATGAAGCGCAGGCCGTCCTCGGTGCGAAATACGTTGCCTTGATTGTCAGCGAAGCTCCAACGTGCATCGGATTCGGCGAGGTCATTCAGGCGACCGAAGCGCCCGGCCTCACACCCTGCCGCCTCGCAGTACGAGCGCATCACGCGCGACTCGAAACGACGGGGATCGCCATCCTGGATGCTGCTCACCAGCACGGTCTTGTGGTCGGTGACGATCTGCACCTCCCCCGGCGGGTTGGCCACGACCTGCACCGGCTCGCCGTCGCTGATGAACTCCATCAGCTGGTAGAGCTGCTGCAGCTGGGCATTCGTGGCGCGCAGCCAGCGATGCCGCTTGTAGCTCTTGCGAGGGTCACTCTCACGCTGCGACTCGACCCGCTCGATGGCCTGCTCGTACTCAGTCGCCATCTCGCCCAGGGCGACGAGCGCGAAATCCTGCTGTGCGTAGGGCTCACTGCGTTGTAGCGCTCGGACCAGTCGATGCACCGGTCGTTCCAGGCTGCTGCTCTGCGCGAGCGCGGGTTGGCTGCCAGCAGACAGCCCGGCGAACAACAAGGCACGGAGCAACAGGGCGCAAAACATGCCGATGCACCGCGAGGGGAACCGGGGCGGGTACGAAGACGGACTCATAGCGGGCCGTTCGAGAACACCCCTTCGGTTCGCATCCTCGGTTGTGGTGTGAACGGCGCGACCACCGCCGCGCTACGTGTGCGTTCCGAATCTCGGCCACGTACACAGTTGCGGCCGCTGCGACGAGCCAGCTCCAGGCCGGATTGGGCATGCCGCCACAACAGCTCCGGCGCCTGTCGCTGCCCCGGCACCAGGCTCGCCACACCGGCGGACACCGTGACAAGGCGGGTCGACGGCATGCCGCCAACCAACTGCGCGCTACTCCTGCAAGGCGCTGCCTCGGTTCGCATTCCAGACTGCCCCGGGTCCGTGGGTCGCGCGCGGCGCTTGCGCAGCGCGCTACCAATCCGGCCACCACTCGTGTCCATACCGGAGTCGGCATCATCACCCGCCGGCGGCGAGCCCTCGACCGCCGCGCGGACCCGTTCGGCGAGGGTCCGCGCGCCCTGCAGATCCGTGTCCGGGAGCAACAAGGCGAAAGATGCCTCGCCTTGACGTGCGATGAAGTCACCGCTGCGGCTCAGCGTCGCTTGCGCCAACCTCGCCACGCGTTGCACACAGGCGTCGGCCGCCTGTGCGCCGAAATGACTCTTCAGCAGGGGAAAGCCGTCGATCTCGAGCAAGACCATCGCCAGTGGTGAGGCCGTGCGGCGATTCCTGTTCCATTCACCGAGCAACTGCGCCTGCAGGCGCTCGCGGCTGGCAACGCCAGTCAGCTCGTCGGTATGCGAGGCGGTACGCGCAGCCAGCCAGCTCGCGGTCACGTCCTCGTTGGCAGCGCGCAGATGGGCCAGCTGTCGGTCCTGAGCGCGAAGCCGGTTCTCGTTCAGCAAGCTCAGCTCGATGTTCCGCTGCGTCACCCACCAGGCGTGATGGTAGACGCGCAGCATCCCGGGCACGAACATCACCAGCATGGCGATGATGCCGTATTCCAGTCGTCCCCCCGATTCGACCGCGGCCGCGACCCAGCTGATCAGCGCCGCCAGCAGCATGGGCATCACGAAGCTCAGGAAGGCAGGCGGATAACTGGCCAGCACGATCGCCGCGCCGGTGCTCAGAGCGACCACCGCCAGGGTCAGACAGATCGGGTCGTAGAGATTGTCGCCGCCCGCGAGCAAGGCATAGCCGCTGCCCATGTGCACGCCGCCGATGGCCATCAACACGCACAGCGCCCGGGCATCCGCGTTCGGCTCGCGCAGGAACACCGATTGACGGCTCTGATAGCGCAGGTACATCCAGCGAAAGCAGGCGAGTGCGACGCCGCACACGGCCCAGACGATCAGCGCTCGGTGCGAGACCACGCCAGTGGTGCTGAACAGGCAGCCCAGCACCGCGAGGGCGGTCAGCGGGCCGGCCGCGGCCGCCGAGGCATAGGCCTGGCGAACCGATGCCCTGTACACGGTGCAGCGGTCGTCACCGCGTTCGTCGTTCGCCAACGCGATCTTCGGCGCGGACAGAGAAGGGCCGTCCTGTGGATTCATGACCTGCGACTGTCTCCGATTGCTGGGCTGGTACGCCGTCGCCGACCTTGCGAAAGACGGTCCGACCGGCAGACTGCCGGACCGGCACCAGCCCCAAGCCAGCGGCGACATGCCGGTGGCGCAAGGCCATTCGAGCACGTGGTCCGCGGGTCGCCGGGATGGCCGGGGTCGCCGCGCCGGCAAGTGCCCGATTCCGGTCGGACGATGAATCATATCGCGATCCGGCCGCCTTCAAAGCCCACCCGGAATTCCTGTGACGTCTGTCTACGATTGCGCGGTCGCCGCAGGGCATCACACCCGCGTGGCCGGGCGGCTGCACGTCAGCGCGCTTCACACTCACCTTGATCGACCATCCATGGCGACGACCATGGCATCATCGGACCTGCCGGGGAAAGCGGCGGAGCGCCACCACGGACGTGGGATATGGCGGTTCACTCACCGACGCTGGCGGCGCAAAATAGCGCGGCGACGCTCGTGGTCCAGGCGCACTGCTGACCCCGGATCGACCCTGCGCCCGGCGGGCGGCCGATTGCGGATGACCGCGTCAATGGCGGATGACCGCAATGAGTACGAAAGCCCTTCGTCGGCGCGACCGGCGTGGTCACGACGTCGGCTACTGCTCGCGCATCCCCATCAAGTCACGAGACGGATTCAACATGTCGATCATTGCCGAACATCTGAGCCGCGTGAAAACCTCGGCCGCGAACCTCATCACCGCGCAGGCCATGCAGCTCGAGCGCGAGGGGCGGGACATCATCCGGCTGTCGGCGGGCGAGCCCGACTTCGACACGCCGGAC
>JAGRHX010000619.1 GCA_020444775.1 Gammaproteobacteria bacterium | reverse complement strand
ACGACGCCGCGTAGGCGATCTCGCCACGCGACTCGGCCAGCGGTTTACCCTGCTCCAGCGTCATCAATCTGGCCAGGTCCTCCTGATGCGCCATCATCAGGTCGAACCAGCGTCGCAGCAGCTGGGCGCGTTGCTTGGCCGGGCGGGCGCGCCATTCGGGCAGGGCGGCATCGGCCGCCTCGATGGCGGCGCGTGTCTGGTCGGTGCCGAAGGCGGGCACCGTGCCCAGCAGATCCCCGGTGGCCGGATTGTTGACCTCGATGAGCTTGCCATCGGTGGCGTCGAGCCACTGTCCGTTGACGTAGCACTGCTCACGGAACAGCGTTGCTTCGCTCAAACCTGGATTGACTTTGGTGTCCACCTTCGCCTCCCCTATCATGTGTGGCTGGCGTTCGTACCCCGCCCGAGCGATCGCGGACGGCAGCGACCAGGCTACGTTACACCCTGGCTCGGGTACCCGGGTACGTGGCAGATCAACCAGCGCGGCACGAGCAATGGTTGCCTGCACCCGGCGGCGGGCCGAGCACCTGCACACTTCCGAAGCGGATGCGGACTCGCATGGCGACCCGAACGATGATTCCGATCCCGAGCCCGGCCAGATGCCCTCGGGCCAGATCTGCCGGCCAGATCTCCCGGCCAGCTCCCGATGTAGACCCACAGAACCACCGATGCGCACGACGAGCGATGAGCCATGGCACTGAGCGTTGAGACCCTCACCGGGCTTGGCTGGCGTACCCAGCTTCCCGCCTTCCTGGTCGCACTGGGCCATGGCGCCACGCACTGGATCCAGGCCACCTTGTATCTGCTGTTGCCGTTCGTCACCAGTGAGCTCGGGCTGAGCTATCTGGAGGCGGGGACGCTGATCACGATCTTCCACCTGAGCTCGTTCGTCGCCAATTTCCTCAGCGGCATGGTCGTCGACCTGCTCGGCAAGCGTGTCCTGATCCAGGTCGCCTCGCTGGTGATCGGGGCGTTCGCGATGGTCGGCTTCGGCTGGGCGTCGAGCTTCGTGATGCTCGCCTGCTTCGTGGCGGTGATAGGCGCCACCAACAATCTCTGGCATCCGGCCGCCATCTCATTCCTGTCCAGCGCCTTCCCCGCCAATCGCGGCTACGCGCTGTCGATTCATACCCTGGGGGCTTCGCTGGGTGACTCGCTGGCGCCGCTCGCGGTGGGCGCGATGCTGGTCGTGCTCAGCTGGCAGGGCACCGCGGTGACCGGCACCCTGCCGGTGTTCGCGGTCGCGCTCTTGCTGCTGGTGGTGCTCACCCGTCTGGACCGCGCCGCAGGCGGTGCAGGCGGCAGCCGTACCACCCCCGCCGACTATCTGCGTGGGCTGCGCGACATGTTCGTGAATCGCGGCGCCATGGGACTGTGTCTGATGGCGGGCTTCCGCAGCATGGCCCAGGCCGGCCTGCTGATGTTCATTCCCATCTATCTGGCCAACGTGCTGCAGGTCGGGCCGCTGTGGACCGGTGTCGGCATGATGGCCCTGCAGCTCGGTGGCTTCGTCGCCGGGCCACTGGCCGGCGCCTGGTCGGACCGGATCGGCCGCCGGCCGATCGTGATCGGTGGCATCACCGGTACCACACTGGTCATCGTCTTCCTGGCCCTGGCCGGCAACGAGTACGTGTTCATCGCCGGGGTCTCGGTGCTCGGCTTCGTGCTGTTCGCGATCCGCCCGGTGATCCACAGCTGGATGATGGATCTGACCCCGCCCAACATGGCCGGCAGCGCCACCAGCGCCTTGTTCGGCACGCAGTCCGCGCTGTCCATGCTGACCCCGGTGGTTGGCGGGGTGATCGCCGACCAGTATGGGGTGGGGGCGGTGTTCTATTTTCTCGCCGCGGCCATGCTGGTCGCCAATCTGCTGGTGTTCATGCTGCCCGAGCCGGAGCGCACGGGCACGGCACACTGAAGCGCGCCGGCGTGTCGATCGGGGTGGGCGCGCTGCTGGGTGGCGCGCTCAGTCGAAGGTCACCACGGTGCGCACCGCTTGACCTGCGCGTAGCGCATCGAAACCACGGTTGATGTCGTCAAGCGCGATGCGCGCGCTGATCATCTCGTCCAGCAGCAGGCGACCATCCAGATACGCGCGCGCCAGGGCGGGGAAATCGGTGCTCGGTCGGGTACCGCCATAGCTCGAGCGCACGATGCGGCGCTCGCCCATCAGGCTGCCCCAACGAAAGCTCACGCTGGTGTCGACGTCTACCTTGCCCAGCCACACCACCTGACCGCCCGGGCGGCACAGCTCCACCGACATCTGGAAGCTCGCTGGACGCCCGGCTGCTTCGATGACCACGTCCGCGCCGCGACCGCCGCTGGCGGCCCGCACCACCGCGATGGGATCGGCCCGGTTCGCCGCGACGACGCTGGTCGCACCGACCCGTTGCGCCAGATCCAGCTTGCCGGGATCGATGTCGATGGCGACGATCTCGCGTGCGCCGGCCAGCCGCGCGCCCTGCACGGCGCTGAGACCGACCGCGCCCATGCCGATGACCGCGACGCAGGCGCCGAACGGCACCCGGGCGATGTGGGTCGCCGCGCCTACGCCGGTCATCACCCCGCAGCCGAGCAGGCTGGCGCAGTCCAGCGGCATGTCCTGCGGCAGCTTCACCGCGCTCTGCCGGTCGACGATGCAGTACTCGGCGAAACCGCCGAGGTTCATCAGCATGTGCACCGGGGTGTCGCCGATCCGATGACGGGTGCGACCGTCGAAGTGGGCCCCGGCGTCACGGGCGGCCGAGAACGGCTCGCACAGAATCGGTTGGCCGTTCTCGCAGTAGAAGCAGCGACCGCAGTGTGGATTCCAGTGCAGGGCAACCTTGTCGCCGAGCTGCAGGTCGTGCACGGCCGAGCCGACCTCCGCCACCGTGCCCGCCACCTCGTGACCGGGAATCATCGGCAACGGGTAGCGCAGCTGTCCTTCCAGCACCTCCAGATCGGTATGACAGATGCTGGCGGCACCGACCCTGACGAGCACGTCATCGGCCTTGACCGGGCCGCCGCTGACGGTGGTCACGGTCAGCGGTCTGCCGGGTGTGTGGAGGACGGCGGCGCGGAAATCCAGGTGGCTCATGACGGGCTCCTGCGGCGGTGTGACGGGTGGACCGCTGCGGCCGGGCTCAGGCGCTGAATACGATCAGATAGTCCAGGGACGGAATGCGTGCCACCACCCGGTCGGCTTCGAGCGTGAATTCGATACCGTCTCCGGCAGCCTCCACGCAGCGCCGGGCACGCGCCAGATCGGCGCGAAGCACCACCGCTGCGAACAGGCTGTCTTGCTTGTCCAGGCTAACGGCGGATCCGGGATGACGCAGGGCAAGAGCCTGCGGGCTGCAGACGCGGATCAGGCTGTCGCCGACGTCGACGACCCGATCTCCGCTGTCCTCGCGGACCTGGCCACCGACCAGTGCCGCATAGTCGCGCGCCTCGACCTCCGGCTGACCGGCGACGACGACGAACTCGGCGATGCTGTGCACGCCGTTCTCGTGGCGCTGCCAGTCCGGTCGCCAGACCAGCTCGGGGGTGGCGTGCTCGCAGAAATAGACCCGGCCCGGAAAGCGATCGGGACGCACGTGCACGGTTCGAAAGCGGGCCTCCTGGCTGCGGCCATCGATCTCGACCGGCCGGCTGAAGGCCTTGGGCGGATCGCCGGCCAGACCGATGCGCTGCAGATGGCTGTAGGTGGCGTCCACGTCGTCGGTCTTGAAGACCAGCCCGTTCAGACCTTCGGGCGCGTTGGCGAGCTCGGGACGGGCCGTGCTGTCGGGGTCGGGCAGACCGAGCAGCTCCAGGTAGTTGGTGTCGAACACGGTCAGATGGTTGATCGACCCCAGGCTGTGGTAGCCACGCGGGGTGAGGGTGAAGCCGAGCGCCGCGAACAGACGCTCTGCCTCGTCCATCCGATAGCGGGTATTGAAGACCACGTGGTCCAGAATCGCGACGGCACTGCCCGAGACGCTGCTCATGACGGCTGAATCCTCCGTTGTGGCGGGTCGGAATCGATGCGCCGCATTCTGACCAGTGGCGGATCGCCGGTCCAGTCCGGCGTCCGCGTCGTCGTCGGCCGCCGCGCAGCCGTCCGCGGCGATGCCGTCCTGCGAGCCGAGTGCACCTCGCGCCGCGCGTCACCACGCCCTGCGCGCTGGAACTCGGTCCATCGACATCAATCGCCGGCCGATACGCTGCGCGGTACAATTGCCGGTCAACGGATTCGAATCGGAGTCAACCGTGTCCCGCAGCTCCCCGCACGTCGCCATCGTCGGCGCAACCGGCGCCGTCGGTCAGGAATTCCTCGCCGTACTGGCGCAGCGTGATTTCCCGATCGGGCGTCTCACCTTGCTGGCCAGTCCGCGCTCGGCCGGCACGACCTGCACCTTCCGCGGCGAGACCTTGACCATCCAGGCACTGGGTGTGGACAGCTTCGAGGGGGTGGACCTGGCGCTGTTCTCCGCCGGCGGTTCGATCAGCCGTGAGTTCGCGCCGATCGCGGTCCGCTCGGGGGCGGTGGTGGTGGACAACTCCTCGGCGTTTCGCATGACCGAGGGCGTGCCCTTGATCGTGCCCGAGGTCAATCCGCAGGCGATGTCCGGGGTCAGCTATTCGAATCCGGGCATCATCGCCAATCCCAACTGTTCCACCATCATCATGCTGATGGCGGTGACACCACTGCATCGGGCAGTCGGGGTCAAACGCATGGTCGTTTCGACCTACCAGGCCGCCTCGGGCGCCGGCGCGGCGGCGATGCGCGAGCTCGAAACGCAGACCCGCGAGGTGCTGGCTGGCAAGAGCGCGGCGGAGCTGACCCAGGACGTGTTCCACCGCCAATACGCCTTCAATCTGTTCAGCCACGACTCGCCGATGCAGCCCAATGGCTACAATCAGGAAGAGCTGAAGATGGTCAAGGAGACCGCCAAGATCTGGGAGCGCGAGATCCCGATCACCGCCACCTGCATCCGGGTGCCGGTGATGCGCGCACATGCCGAGTCCATCAACCTGAGCCTCGGTCGGTCGTTGGGCGAGGACGAGGCCCGAGCGCTGCTGACCGCTGCGCCCGGGGTGACCGTGCTCGACGATCGTGCCAGCAATCGCTTCCCCGAGCCCCTGGATGCCTCCGGTCGGGACGACGTCTACGTGGGTCGGATCCGGCAGGACATCTCGCAACCGGACGGGACCGGCCTGGATCTGTTCGCCTGCGGCGACCAGATCCGCAAGGGCGCGGCCTTGAACGCAGTGCAGATCGCCGAGCTGCTGCGCTGAACGACGCGCCGAGCCGGGTCCGGTGGTAGCGCGCTGAGCCCGCCAATCCGATCGGCTGCGATGTGCCACTCAGCTGTGTCGGTCCGCCGTCTCAGTCCGCCGTCTCAACCCAGTGTAGAGGCGAAACTGCCGCGACCGATGGCGACCAGCGAGCCCTTGGGGTCGAGCACGTCGACGTCGACCGTGGTCACGGTGCGGCCGCGTCGCCGGACCACGGCTTCGGCGGTCAGTGCCTCGCCGACCGCGGGCTTCAGATAATCGATGCGCAGATTCATGGTCGGCACACCACCGCCGAGCAACATGCCGATGGCGAAGTCGCCCACCGTATCGATCAGCGCGGCAATCGGTCCGCCGTGGAACTGGCGGGTGCCTGCACGACGCTCCAGGTGCGCGGCCAGCGGCATGCGCACGACCAGCCGTCCGCCGTCATAGTCCAGGCTCTGCACCTGCAGACCCAGCGTGGAGATGAAGGGCGAGGCGTCGAAGTGGGCCTGAACCTGCTCCGCGCTCAGGTGTTGGGACTGCTCGGTCATATGGGGCTCCCGGGGGGCTGCAGATTCAAGATCTCGGGGTCTGGAGTCTCTGATCCGGTCGGGTTCACGGTGTCAGGACCACCTTGCCGAACACCTCGCGTTCCTCGAGCAGGCGGAAGGCCTCGTTGACCTCCTCCAGCGGCAGCTGCCGGTCGATGATGGGGACCAGCGAGCCATCGGCGACCATCTGCACCAGCGTTTCCAGCTCCTCACGCAGCCAGCCGTTGGCCCCGAGTATCTTCAGCTCGAAGGTCCACACATAGCGCAGGTCCTCCTTGGGATCGAAGCCCGCGGTGGCGCCGCAGGTCAGCACCTTGCCGCCACGATGCAGGACCTTCAGGGAGGGTACCCAGGTCTCGCCGCCGGTGAAGTTCACGACCACGTCCACGCCCTTCTCGAACTGGCGGCGGTGCGGCTTGCCGAAGTTGGCGTAGACCCACTTGACGAAGTCCTCCTCCTGGTAGTTGACCACGTGGTCCGCGCCCATCGTCTTCAGACGTGCCAGCTTGTCGGTGGTGGAGGCGCAGGCGATAACCTCGGCGCCGCGTGCCTTGGCCAGCAGCACGCAGCAGGTGCCCACACCGCCCGAGGCGCCGAGGATCAGGACCTTCTGCCCGGACTCGATCTCGCCGATCGTGTACATCATGCGCAGCGCCGTGCCGTAGGCGACCGGCAGACAGGCGGCATGCTCGAAGCTGACCGTGTCCGGCAGTCGCACGAGATGGTGCACGGGCACCTTGCAGCGCTCGGCGAGTCCGCCGTGCCACATCTCGCCGATCAATCCGCCCGGGCCCTGGCGGTCCACCGGGTCGATCAGGACCCGATCGCCCGTGCGCCAGCCCTGTACCTCGCTGCCCAGCTCGACGATCGTGCCGGCGAAATCCAGCCCCATGATGCACGGCATCGGCACCTTGATGCCGGGCATGCCGCGTCGGGTGAATATGTCGTGATAGTTCAAGGAGGTGGCGCCTACCTCGATGACGACCTCCTGGGGCCCGGGACGCGGATCCGGAAAGTCGTTCTGCACCTGGATGCTGCCGGGGCCGCCGTGCTCGGTGATGACTGCTGCTTTCATGGGCTGATACCTCCGTGCCGAGGCACCGCTGCGCACCTCTGGCTATCGTTGCGGGTCGCGACCATCAATGTTGCCGCCTGCGGCATGATGTCGCGCCGGGGTCGGCTGCGGGTTTGCGTCCGATATCGGGTTCGCGCTCAGGTGGATTCGACCCCGGGGGATTCGACCCCGGGGGATTCGACCCCGGTGGGTTCGACCCCGGTGGATTCGACCAGGGCCGCCGCGCGTTGGATCAGGGCGCCGCGGTCCACCTTGCCCGGACCTGCCAGCGGCAGCTCGGCGAGCACGAACACACGACGTGGGTGTCGGTAGGCCGGCGCGTTGTCCAGGGCGTAGCGCTTGAGCGTCTGCTCGTCTGGCTGCGCGCCCGGAACCGGCACCACGAAGGCGACCGGCTTCGCGCCCTTGATCTCGTCGGCTACCGGTACCACGCAGGACTGGGCGACGTCGGGATGCGAGACCAGCAGGCTCTCGACCTCGCCAGGGTGGATGTTCTCGCCGCCGCACACGAACATGTCGTCGTCACGGCCGACGAAGTGGTACGCACCCTCGGCGTCGCGTCTGAAGATATCCCCGGAGATGTACCAGCCGTCTTCGGTCAGCACCTCACGAGTCTTCTCCGGCAGGTTGAGATAGAAGGGCATGGTGGCCGGCGTGCGCTGCCAGAGCACGCCCTGGTCGGCCTCCTCGCCGTGCTCGTCGACGAGCTTCACCTGGACGTCGGGTGCCGGCCAGCCGGGTGAGCCGTCGGGCGGCGCGCGGGCATCGCGGGCGCCGAACACCACAGGTCCGGTCTCGGTCGTGCCGTAGCCGTTCATGATGCTGGCCTTGGGAAAGGTCTGGCGGACCTGGCTGAACAGCTTCGGCGACACCGGCGCCGAGCCCATGCGGACGATCGATACGCTGCTCAGGTCGGTGCGTGCCAGCCGCTCCTGGTCCTGCAGGCACATGGCCAGCATGGTCGGCACCGAGGTCAGCCAGGTGCAGCGGAAGCGCTCGACCGCGGCCAGGTAGCGCTCGACGCTGAACTCCGGCAACAGCACCTCGCTGGCGGCACCAGCGATCGCGACCAGGCTCACGCACAAGGCGTTCATGTGATAGAGCGGTGCCGCCACCAGCAGACGATGCTGGTGAAACGGGTAACCGGCGGTGGTCCGGGCGCGCAGGGCCCATAGATGACCGGCATGGGTCAGGGGCACGCCCTTCGGACGACCGGTCGAGCCGGAGGTGTACAGAACCATCGCGAAGTGCTGGTCGTCCGGGTCGTAGGTCGGCAGCTGCACGGCATTCGCGCCACGTTCCAGAAGGGCCGGGTAGCCGCCGTCGTCCACCGCGTCGAAGTCCAGGCAGGGCAGACGACCGGCGAGTCGTTCGCGATTCGCGGCATCGCACAGGACCAGCTTGATCTCCGCGTCGGCGACGATGAAGTCCAGGATCTGGTTGGAGAACTTGTGGTTGATGGGCACGGCAATCAGGCCGGCACGCAGGATACCCATGTAGGCGGTCAGGTACTCCGAGCGGTTGGCCGACAGCAGCCCGACCGCGTCCCCCGGGCGCAGCCCCAGGTCGCGCAGCGCGGTGGCGCAGGCGCTGGCGGCACGGTCCAGATCGCGATGACTGAGCTCGAGCGGTGAATCCCAGTGGCGGCAATCGATGAGTGCCGTGCGGTCCCCGCAGTGCTGCGGATCGAACAGGGCACCGAGGTTACGTGTCTGGATCATTCGACGACCGTCTTGAGGTACTCTTCGAACAATAACCGCTGAGCGGTGGCGCTGACCAGCGCTCGGCGCAATAGCGTTCGGCCCCGGCGACGTGACTTTCTCCGTTCGGATGCAGTACTCATGCGAAACCTTCGAATCAACAAGGATCGACTCTGGCAGAGCCACGAGGACATGGCACGAATCGGTGCCCTGCCTGGCGGCGGTTGCCGGCGTCTGGCCCTCACCGACGAGGACAAGGCAGGACGCGATCTGTTCGTCAAGTGGTGCCGCGAGGCGGGCTGCGAGATCCGCGTCGACCAGGTCGGCAACATCTTCGCCCGCCGGGCCGGTCGCAATGACGCCCTGCCACCGGTGATGACCGGCAGCCATCTGGACACACAGCCGCACGGCGGTCGTTATGACGGTGTGTACGGGGTGCTGGCCGGGCTCGAGATCGTGCGCGCGCTGAACGATCTGGACGTGCAGACCGAAGCCCCTATAGAGGTGGCGGTGTGGACCAACGAGGAGGGCTCCAGATTCGTGCCATCGATGGTCGCGTCGGGGGTGTTCGGCGGTAAGTTCACGCTGGACGAGGCCCTTAACAGCCGCGACCACGACGGCAAACGCTTTGGTGACGAGCTGGAACGCATCGGCTACGCGGGCGACATGCCCTGTGGGCAGCGTGAGCTGAAAGCCTTCTTCGAGGTGCACATCGAGCAGGGTCCGGTGTTGGAGAACGAGGGCAAGACCATCGGCATCGTCACCGGCGCTCAGGGGCAGCGATGGTACGACGTCAAGCTGCTCGGGCGCGACGCCCACGCCGGCACCACCCCGATGCCGCTGCGTCGGGACGCGATGGCCGCCGCGGCGCGCATGACCGTCGCCCTGCAGGAGCTGGCGCTGGAGTTCGCGCCGGACGCGGTCGCCACGGTGGGGGAGCTGCACGTCTCACCCAACTCGCGCAACACCATTCCCGGCGAGGTCGACTTCACGGTCGACATACGCAACCCGGATACCGAGCGGCTGCTGCGTATGGACACGCTTGTGCGTGAGCGCTTCGAACGCATTGCCACCGATGCCGGTATAGAGCTGCGTATGACCCTGGTCTCCGACGTGCCGGTGGTGCGCTTCGACGAGGACTGTATCGAGTCGGTGCGTCAGGCGGTCGGTGAGCTCGGCTACAGCAGCCGTGAGATGGTCACCGGCGCCGGCCACGATGCCTTGTACGTGGGCCGAGTCGCGCCGGCGAGCATGATCCATATTCCCTGTCTGGACGGACTCAGTCACAACGAAGCGGAGAGCGCGACCGCGGAGGACCTGGAAGCCGGCTGCAACGTGCTGATGCACGCGATGCTGGCGCACGCGGGCGTGGCCAGCTGAGCGCTGCGATTCGCCGGCGCAGGCGCTGGTCCATCCGTGGGCCGCGCGGCGCGCGAGCCCTGCTCGGGCGCGGCTGGCGTCGGTCATGGCTGGCGTTGGGTCTCGAACGGTCGACGGGCTGTAACGTCGCGCGCGGGCACCGCGCGCTGACATGATGGCGCCGCTGACTTGATGGTGCTGCGGCCGGCCCGGGTCTGGTTGCCGGGCCTGGTTGCCGGGCCTGGTTGCCGGGCTTGATTGCCCGGCTTGATTGCCCGGCTTGATTGCCCGGCTTGATTGCAATGATGACGGGCAGCGCCGCGTGCCGGGCGGTCAGGCTACAGTTCCCCATCGTACCCATCGTATCCAGGGAGATGAC
>JAGRHX010000618.1 GCA_020444775.1 Gammaproteobacteria bacterium | reverse complement strand
GCGCGCCTTCGTACATCACGCAGGTGGCGCCGTTGGAGAGGGCAATGGCACCACCCTCGCCGACGAGCTGAGCAATCTGTTCGCCGACGGCCTCTATCTGAACGTCCACACCGTGGGCAATGCGGGCGGCGAGCTGCGCGGTCAGATCATCGCTCCGGCACCGATACCGGTACCGGCCACATTCTTGCTGCTGGCGCCTGCACTGGCGCTGTTGCGCATCACGCGTCGTCGCTGAAGCGCAAGCCAGGACCGAGAAGCAGGGCTACGCGCCGCGCGCGTAGCCCATTCGATTACAGCCAAAGCCAGGTGCACGGTGCCTCGCTGGTGCTGCGCGCCTGGACGGCTGTCCGAGTCTCCTCAGGAGAGCCTACCCATGCATCCTCGTATTGCTCACGGCGCGTGCCACGGTCGCGCCTCGATACCGACGCCCATTGATGGGAATTCACTTCGCAAAGCGATCTCTGCCGTCTCAATCTCGGCATGGGACGATAGCCACCGCCAGCAGCACCGGCGCTCGCCGATGCGCGCCGCTCTCGCTTCGACCGCACTCTTGCTGTTGCTCGCGTCGCCCTTCGTGCCTACCGCCCACGCCCAGGGCGTTGCCGACCCGATCCCGACCCCCATAGCGCCCGCGGGACTGCGAATCATCCTGGAACCGGTAGCCACCGGTCTGTCCGCGCCAAACCTCATCACCCACGCCGGTGACGGCAGCGGTCGACGCTTCATCGTCGAGCAACGCGGTCAGGTGCTCATCGCCAACGACACGGGCGTATCGAGCACGCCGTTTCTGGACATGGGCAACCTGTTGGTCAGTCCTCGGCCCAACTTCGACGAGCGCGGACTGCTCGGTCTCGCCTTCCATCCGGGCTTCGCCGACCCGACCTCCAGCGGTTTCGGCAAGCTCTACACCTACAGCAGTGAGCCGACCTCGGACTTCACAGTGCCGCTGCCGGCCGGCGAGCGTTTCGACCATCAAAGCGTGGTCAGCGAGTGGCGCGTATCCAGCAGCGATCCGAATCGGGTCGACACCAGCAGCAGACGCATTCTGATGCGCATCGATGAACCACAGTTCAACCACAACGCGGGCATGCTGGAGTTCGGTCCGGACGAGAAGCTGTACATCGCCTTGGGCGACGGCGGCGGTAGCGGTGACGACGAGCCGGGACATGGTGTCACCGGCAATGGTCAGAATCCAGGCAACGTGCTGGGCAGCCTGCTGCGCATCGACGTGGACGGCGACAACAGCGCGAACGGTATGTACGGCGTGCCGGACGACAACCCCTTCGTCGGGGTCCCAGACGCTGTCGACGAGGTCTATGCCTATGGGCTGCGCAACCCGTTTCGCTTCTCCTTCGACCGGCAGAGCGGTGAGCTGGTGGTTGCCGACGTCGGCCAGGGCAACATCGAGGAGGTCAATGTCGTCACTGCGGGTGGCAACTATGGCTGGCGTCACAAGGAAGGCAGCTTTGCCTTCGATCCCAATGGCAACCTGATCAGCGACGACCTGACCGGTGTACCGGACGGTCTCATCGATCCGGTGCTCGAGTATGACCATGACGAAGGCATCTCGATCATCGGCGGGTACGTCTATCGTGGTAGCGAGATCCCGGAGCTGGAGGGGCTCTACGTGTTCGGTGATTTCTCGCAGGGCTTCGGCACCCCGAGTGGGCGCATCTTCGTCGGCGATCTCGACACAGGTCTCATCGAGGAGCTGCTGATCGGCCCTGACGGCGAGTCGCTCGGTATGTTCATCAAGGGCTTCGGACAGGACGAGGACGGCGAACTGTACCTGCTGGCCAGCTCGCTGCTGGCACCCGAAGGTGACACCGGTATCGCCTACCGACTGAGTGCTGTGGTCGCCCCGGTGCCCGTGCCCGCGCCGCTCGCCATGCTGTCGTTCGCCATGCTCGGTCTGCTCGCCGCCAGCCGCCGTAGCGGTCGTGGTCGCCACCGGACACTGCCGCAGCGATCCACCACGGCATCCGACCACGACGTCGAGGAGCGCTGCCAATGAACCCACGTAGTGCAAGCCATCCCCGTCGGCCCCGCGCTGGCCGGCACACATCGTCGACGCGCGCGCTGCTATCGGCTCTGCTGTTGTCGCTCGCCTGCCTCGGCTCGGCGTCGAGCGTACGGGCAGCGACGGTCTGGAGCGGCCCGACCGTGACGATCAGCAAGGCGCCCGGCGAGACGGTGGTGGACGTCCTCACCGAGCAGGTGCATCTGACCAGAGGCAACACCGGAGGTCTTTTCAACGCCCGTCTGGAGAGCGGCTTCGACCATCTGGGACGCACCTCTCCGCTGGATACCGAATGGGCGCACGGCAGCACCGCGGACGATCTGGCATCGCTTGATTTCACGACCTGGGACGTTGCCTTCGGCGGCCAGTTCAGCAATCCGGGCGCCCTGATCGGCGTGCCGATGGTCGTGCACCTGCTCAGCGACGACATCTATCTGGACTTCACCCTCACCGACTGGGGTGGCGTGGCGACCCAGGGCCGCTTCTCCTATGAGCGCAGCTCACCGGTGCCGGTGCCGGCAGCGCTACTGCTGTTGGCCGGCGCCCTGCCGCTGCTGGTGCGAGGGACCCGCCGGCGGTGCTGAGCGTGGCGGCCGTTTCGCCTTCTGACGTCCGGCAGCGTCCGGACGTCAGCTCAGCGCACCACGATCACTGACCACCGGCGCGCACGCTCGGCCTCGTCCAACCAGCCACGCTCGACGCCGAGCGGACGCGCCCCGGTGCGGGCCACGTGCAGCTCGGTCACCCGGCCGCCGAGCACCGGGCCCGGTTCACCCGCCGGCTCGCTCATGGCAAGCCAGCCTGTCTCATATATGATGTGCGCTCCCGATTGAGAATCTCTGTGCGACGCCTGCCGCGAGCATCGTTCACAGTCGTCGTTCGGCGAGTGTGAATGGCCGCCGGCGGCGAAAACCATTCGACTGACAGGACCAAGACGCCATGACCAAGCAGAGCGCGGCAGCAAGCCTTCCCGGTGACCTGGTGAGCGCCGAATGGCTGCAGGCAAACCTGGATAACCCGCGATTGGTGGTGCTCGACTGTAGCTGGCATCAGCCCCACATGAAGCGGGATGCGCTGGCCGAGTACGCTCAGCAACATATCAGCGGCGCGCGCTTCTTCGATTTTGATCAACGTATCGCGGATCCGAACAGCAGTCTGCCCCACATGTTGCCGGATGCGGAGCTGTTCGCACGCGAGGTCGGCGCCCTGGGCATCGGCAACGACAGTCTGATCGTGGTGTACGACGCGGTCGGCATCCAGACCGCGGCGCGTGGCTGGTGGATGTTCCGATGCTTCGGGCACGAGCAGGTCGCGGTCCTGGACGGCGGCCTGCCAGCCTGGCGCGAGGCCGGTGGCGCGATTGAGCAGGGCGAGACGCAGGCAGCCACCGCGGCGCGCTTCGAGGCCCGCTTCGACCCTGCCTGGGTACGCGATCTGAGCGCGGTCAAGCACGCTCTGGGCAGACCCGAGGTGGTCGTGGTCGATGCCCGCAGCGCCGGTCGCTTCGCCGGCACCGAGCCCGAGCCACGTGCGGGGATGCGCGGTGGCCACATGCCGAGCTCGGTATCCCTGCCGTTCACCGAGCTGCTCGACAAGGGCCGCTTCAAGAGCGTCCAGCAGATCGAATCGCTGCTTGAGGCGCGCGAGCTCAACCCCGGCCAGGAGCTGGTGTTCAGCTGCGGCTCCGGCGTCACCGCCTGCATCCTCGCGCTGGGCGCGAAGCTCGCCGGTTACTCCAAGCTGGCGGTGTACGACGGCTCCTGGTCCGAATGGGGCGGCCGAGACGACACTCCGATCATCGACGGCAGCTGAGCCGTAGACGAGTCGAGTCGCGCCGTCCACGGCACGACCCGGCGTGCCCGCTTGCCGGGCACCCGCGGGACTTCGGCAGGCGTCAGCAATGAGTGAGCGATGAGGGCACGAGATGCGCAAACCAATCAGCTTCTACAGCGAAGGGGTCGAGCTACAGGGTGATCTGTATCTACCCGACGACGCCTCCACCGAACACCCGCGTGCCGGCGTGGTGCTCTGCCATGGCTACACCGGGGTCAAGGATTTGTACCTGCCGGACAACGCCGCGCTGCTCAACCAGGCCGGCTACGTGGTGCTCACCTTCGACTACAAGGGTTGGGGCAAGAGTCAGGGCAGCCGCAGCCGACTGGCGCCCTTCAGCCGGGTTGCCGACGTGCAGGCCGCGATGACCTTTCTGGGCCTGCAGCCGGAGGTCGACAAGCAGCGCATCGGCCTGTACGGCACCAGCTACGGCTGCGCCACCGTCGCCTTCACCGCCGCCATCGACGAGCGCGCCCGATGCGTGGTGGGCGTGGTGGGCATGGGCCACGGCGCCCGTTGGATGCGTAGTGTGCGTCGTCCGGACGAGTGGTTCGATCTGCTCGAGCGCTCGGAGCGGGATCGCGAGCGACGGGTGCTGAGCGGTGAATCCGAGTTCGTGTCGCGCGAGGAGATCCTGTTGCCCGACCGACAGTCCGCCGAGCTGGCCGCCGCGGCGCGCGCCAGGAATCCCGACGCAATCGGTCAGATACCCCTCGAGTACATCGACGAGACCCTGCAGTTCCACCCAGAATGGGTGGTCGACAAGATCGCGCCGCGTCCGCTGCTGTTGATCGCCGCTGGCAATGATCGTCTGGTGCCGCCCGAGGATTGCGTGAGCCTCTACGAGAAGGCCGGTGAACCCAAGAAGCTGGTCATCCTGCCCGGCTACGGTCACTACGAGGTCTACGTGAAACCTGCGCTGGACGAGGAGATGCGCGAGACCATCGACTGGTATTCCGAGCATCTGCCGGCGACCCTCTGATCGCCCCGTCGACTGTCGATAGCTGCCGGTCCGCCGCCAACCCATGAACCGACTGACAACCCGCGTCGCAATCGTCGGCGCCGGACCGGTTGGTCTTTGCCTCGCCAATCTGCTCGGCGCCGAGGGTATAGCGACGCTACTCCTGGAGCGGAACCCGGGTCCACATCCGCTGCCGCGTGCCCAGACCATGGACGACGAGGGCTTGCGCACGCTGCAAGCGATCGGGCTCGCCGAGCGCTTCCTACCGATGACGCTGCGCGCCGAGGGCTCGCAGTACTTCGACGCCCACGGTGACTGTTTCGCCCGCATCGGTCCCGGCGACGAACCGTACGGCTTTGCGCGCCGCAACTACATGCGTCAGGAGCGACTCGATGCCTTGTTGCTGGACGGCCTGGCCCGGCATGCGTCGGTCGATACCCGCTTCGGCACCGAGATCGTCACGCTGGAGCAGGATGCGCGGGGCGTACGCCTGCACGGGCGAGATGCGCACGGCCCGCTACAGGTGGAGGCCGACTACGTGCTGGCCTGCGACGGCGGCCGCAGTCGCCTGCGCGAGGCCCTCGGTATCCGGATGCAGGGCTGGACCTATGCACAGGACTGGATCGTCCTCGATGCCCTCGACGATCCG
>JAGRHX010000617.1 GCA_020444775.1 Gammaproteobacteria bacterium | reverse complement strand
CTTCTTCATCGTCGTCTACCTGCATATGTTCCGGGGCCTCATGTATGGCTCCTTCAAGTCACCGCGTGAGCTGGTCTGGCTGATCGGCATGGGCATCTTCCTGTGCTTGATGGCCGAGGCCTTCTTCGGCTATCTGCTGCCGTGGGGCCAGATGTCGTACTGGGGCGCGCAGGTCATCATCTCCCTGTTCGGTGCCATTCCGTTCGTCGGTGAGCCGCTGTCACTGTGGATCCGCGGTGACTACGTGGTCTCGGACGCGACCTTGAACCGATTCTTCTCGCTGCACGTCGTGGCTTTGCCCATGGCTCTGGTCGGGCTGGTCGGCGCGCACATCTTCGCGCTCCACGAGGTGGGCTCGAACAATCCCGACGGTGTCGAGATCAAGAAGTACAAGAACGCGTCGGGAGTGCCTCGGGACGGCATCCCCTTCCATCCGTACTACACCGTGAAGGATCTGATGGGTGCGGCGGCGTTCCTGTTCATCTTCTGCCTGGTCGTGTTCTTCTTCCCGGAGTTCAACGGCTGGTTCCTGGAGAAGGACAACTTCGTACCTGCCGACCCGTTGCAGACACCCGCGCACATCATGCCGGTGTGGTATTTCACGCCCTACTACGCGATCCTGCGTGCGGTGCCCGACAAGCTGCTGGGGGTTGTCAGCATGGGCGCCGCAGTGCTCGTGTTCGCCGTGCTGCCGTGGCTCGATCGCAACCCCGTGAAGTCCATCCGTTACCGCTCACGGTTCTTCCGCTGGCTGGTCGGTGTGTTCGTGGCGACCTTCTTGATCCTCGGTTATCTGGGCACACAGCCCGCTCAGCCACATCTCTCCGAGCTGGGCTTCCGTCTTGGTGAGATCTACTTCCTGTTCTTCTTCATGCTGCTGGTCTATAGCAAGCCGCGGAGTCGGGAGTACATGCTGACCGTCCTGGCCGTCGTCGTGGTCGGTCTGCTCGTGATAGACGGGCTGCGCTACTCGCCCGAGCGATCCGCCTTGATGATCAAGAGCGCTCTGATTCCAATCCTCTATCTGGCCATATTCGTGCTCGGCCCGATCAGGAAGCCGGAATTACATCAAGACAAGCCAGTACCGGAGCACGTCACGTGAGACTGAAGAGCCTGCTGTTTCTCTTGTTAAGCGCAATCAGCGCCTCCTCACTCGGCGCAGGAGCAGGCTTGCAGCTGCTCGAAGCCAAGGTCGATCTGGAGGACAACGCGTCGTTGCAGCGCGGGGCAAAACTGTTTGTCAACTACTGCATGGGCTGTCACTCGCTGAAATTCATGCGCTATCAGCGAATGGGTGAGGACCTGGGCATCAGCGACGACCAGCTGAAGGCCAATCTGTTGTTCGCCGCCGAGAAGGTGGGGGAGCGCATGGATATCGCGCTCAGCAAGGAGATGGGCAAGGCATGGTTTGGTGTGGCGCCGCCGGATCTGTCACTGACCGGCCGCTCGCGCGGTGCGGACTGGCTCTATTCGTACCTGCTCACCTTCTATGCCGACGATAATCCGTCCCGGCCGTTCGGCGTCAACAATCTGGTGTTTCCAGACGTTGGCATGCCCCATGTGCTCTGGTCCCTGCAAGGCTATCAGGAGTACGTGAAGACGCCGGTAGAAGGGGAAGTGGTGGCCGAGCATGTCGAACGCCTGGCACCAACGTCTGAGGGCATTGCGGTGTACAAGGCCGTGGAGGTCGACGACGGTCAGGGACACCACGAGACCCATCATGTGGTCGACGAGCTGCGTGCTGGGCCCGAGGCCAGCATGTCCCCGGGCGAGTACCGGGACTCGATGAAGGACCTGGTCAATTTCCTCGTCTATGCATCCGAACCGGGCAAGCTGGCTCGTACCTCGCTCGGCGTGTGGGTCCTGGTGTTCATTGCCTTCTTCTTTGCGCTGGCGCGTCTGCTCAAGAAGGAATACTGGAAGGACGTGCACTGAAGCGGTTGATCTGACGTCGTCGGGCAGGGACGTCGTGTCTGCTGGGTCGGGGCGCGCCCCGACCCGCCTTGAAACAACTCCCTCGGCACGGATCTCCACTCGTGCCGAGGGAGCGACTCTGTCGGGGCTGTCGGGCTGGAGCACGGCCATGCAAGCTGGTGTGCTGTAGGCCGAGCGCACGCTTGCCTGCAATGGTGACTCCCGCAGGGGTGTCTCCCGCAGGGGTGTCTCCTGCAAGGGGGGCTCTTGCAAGGCTGTCTGATGAATCGATGCTCACCCGCTGTGCGGCCCACGCGGGTGGCGCTCCGGTTATCCTTTCCCGGTCGACGATGCCTTATCATGCCAACGTCTCGACGTCCGGGCCGGCGTCATGCCGTGGCGTGGCGATCCCGCCGGTCCTTGCGCCGACGGCGATCTGCTCGGTGGCCGGTGAGCGTCGGCCTGAGAGAGTTTGCGCGCATTCGGGATTGGACGTCCTCAGCCGCGCGGTGATCCGGCCCGGCGATCGTACGCGGGCCTGATGGCCTCGTCCGCTGGACGACGATGCCGACGATGCACGCTGTCGTCAGCGAGCGCCGGGCATTTGCTGAGCGAGTGCGCCTGGTTGCGAGTTTCAGGCTGCGAATGGATACGAAGTGCTGGACAGTGCCATGAGAGGATGGGCCGCGAGACGACGGGCCAGCGCACGATGGGCCAGAACATGGTGGTTTTTCTGCCCGATGCCCCAATATTGGCTGGCTGCCCTGCACGCCAGACTTGACGTCGAGTGCTTCTCTCACGCTGTGTCCAAGCCGGATTCAGCCCATTTTTCCCGATTGATAGAGCATACCTATGGCTTTACTTGCTAACCGTCGGTCGGTCATGTCCCTGTATTCGGATTCGAGCGACCCTGCGAGCCATGCAGTCCGATTCGTTCTCGCCGAGAAAGCGATCAACGTCGAGGTCATGCATGTCGCCCCCGGTGAGCGCCCGGATGAGCTGAGCGAGCTCAATCCCTACGAGAACGTGCTGACGCTTGTGGACCGCGAGCTGGTGCTCTACGAGCCGCAGATCATCATGGAATACCTGGACGAGCGTTTTCCACATCCACCCTTGATGCCCGTGGATCCCGTGGCCAGAGCCAGCAACAGGCTCTATCGCTACCGTCTGCATCGTGACATCTACAGTGCCGCCGCAGTCATCGAAGCCAATGGCGACGATGCCGAGTCGGCGCGCAAGCAGCTGCGCGACCATTTGACCGTGATTGCGCCTATGTTCGCGCAGAAGAAGTTCTTCATGTCGGACGATTATTCGCTGGTCGACTGCTATCTGACGCCGATCCTGTGGCGCTTGTCCTACTACAAGATCAAGTTGCCGACCCAGGCCAAGCCGTTGGTCCAGTTCGCTGCCCGCATGTTCCAGCGGGAAGCCTTCGAGCAGAGCCTGTCTGAGGCTGAACGCGAGATGCGTGATATGTAGTGCGGCGCGGCAGTCACAACGTGAAGCAGATTTCGCCGCCAGGGGATACTGGATGACGCCTACTCGCCCGTACTTCGTCCGCGCACTCTATGATTGGATCATCGATAACAACATGACGCCTCAGGTCCTCGTGCGGGTCGATGCGGACACCGTGCATGTGCCGATGCAGTACGTTCAGGAAGGTCGGATCGTGCTCAACGTGTCGCCCAGCGCGGTGCGTGAGCTCTCCCTGGGTAACGAGCTGGTCGAATTCCAGGCTCGCTTTGCGGGGACACCTCATCAGGTCTCCTTTCCGACCGATTGCGTGTTGGCGGTGTTCGCCCGCGAGAACGGTGCGGGTATGACCTTTCCCGAGGAACCGGACGGTCCTGGCGGGCCGGATTCTCCGGGACCGCAGTCGCCTGATGATGGCTCCGGACCGTCCGGCTCCGAATCGGCCAAAGGTCGTCCTACCCTCAAGCTGGTCAAGTAGCCCGGCCACCGCTGCGGCCGAATCAGGGCTGACCGGGCTCCGGTTGCCGGATAGGTGGCCAGACGACGGTTGTCAGCCGGCCACACTCCAGGATCAGCACGCCAACTTCGCGGTCGGTGCCATAGCGGCTGAACTCGAAATTGAACCAAAGCTGCAGGCATGGTCGGCCCGCTCCGAGCTGCGGACGGGCGCGATTCAGGGACACGGTCTGGTCGAGAAGCTGGACCGACTCCTGCGCGCAGACCCGTGTGCATATCGCCAACGCGCGCTCCCGAGTGCGCGTATAGCCGCGCCACACCATGACGCTCAGACAAACGGCCAGCAGACCAAGAAGCGCGTTGCTCATGGGATGGGATCGGTCAATCCGCGCCGGTCGATGATCTTGAACGGCGGCTCAAGTCTTCGCCGGGTCGACGTACTCGAACAGCTTCACCACGCGTTGCACGCCGCTGACCCGGCGCGCCACCTCGGTCGCCTGCTCTGCTTCGGCTGGTGTGACCAGACCCATCAGATAGACGATGCCATTGGTGGTCGTCACCTTCACTTGCGACGCCTCGAGACTCATCTGGCCGAACAGATTGGTCTTTACCTTGGCCGTAATCCAGGTGTCGCCGGAGCGCGTCACGTAGGAGCTGGGTGCGGCCACGCTGAGCTCGTTGAACACCCGCCGGACCTTGTCCACCCCGGATACGAGGGACTCGGCGCGTAGCCGCAGCGTCTCGGTCGGAGCTTCGCCGGTCAACAGCACGACGTTGTTGTAGCTGGTCACCTGTACGTGGCTCTGCTCATACAGCTCGGTATCGCTGGCGAGCGTGTTGTAGGCCGTGACCTCGATGATCTGATCGTCGATCACGGCTCCGGGGCTGCGACGGTTGTAGGCGGTGTAGGCTGCGGCACCCGCACCCGCGCCTACTGCGGCGACGCAGCCCTGCAACAGGACCACGGTAGCGACCACGCATAGCAGGGTCCTGGCCGAGCCGATGGTGCTTGCGATCGAGGACTTCATCGCTGGTTGTCTCCTTGCGTACACCACTGATCGATGATTCCACACAGGATGTGAAGAATGAGTATATGCACTTCCTGAATGCGGGCCGTGTTGCTGGCCGGAACCCTCAGCTCTATGTCATCGCTGCTCAATCTGCCGGCCGCGGCGCCTCCGTCACGGCCGGACAGCAGGATGCAGCGTAGTCCGAGTTCGTGCGCGGTATCGATAGCTCGACAGATATTGGCGGACCCGCCGCTGGTCGAGATCGCGAGCAACACATCGCCGGGCTTGCCCAACCCGAGGAGCTGACGGACGAACACATCATCGTAGCCGAAGTCGTTTCCGATCGACGTGATGGTCGAACTGTCCGTGGTCAGGGCTATAGCGGGTAGCGGCGCGCGCTCGAGCTCGAAGCGATTCAGCAACTCGGCCGCGAAATGCTGGCTGTCGGCGGCGGAACCGCCATTGCCGCAGGCCATGATCTTGCCGCCAGATGCGAGCGCCTGGACGAGCAGCTGTGCGGCCTTGTCAATCGGACCCGTCAATACGCGTTGCGCGGCTTGTTTTGCCGCGATACTCGCTTCGAACAACTCGTCGATGTGCGCCAGCCGGCTCATCCAGGGATCACTCCAAAGCAGATATCACGCCGGGACGATCGCGGTTGCCGGGTGACCAGAGCCGGTCCTGAATTGCGAACGACAGACACCGAACCGATGCGCACCGCACGCAGGGACGGCGGCTCGAGGTAGACCTCGGTGCATTGGTCCGTAGCATTCTCCGTAGCAATCATCGGAACGCATCCCGCAGCCACTCTACCCGATAACCTTCATTTCCAGTTGTGACCAGGACGACATCGAAGCGACACGGCGGTAGCGACGGCCAGCGCGCGCGATAGAGGTAGTGCTCGGCAGCCGCGAGCAGGCGGCGTTGCTTCTGTCTGCCGATGCTCTCACCAGCGCTGACCCAGGCATTGTCGGCACGAGCGCGCACCTCCACGAACACCAGCTCGTTGGCATCACGCATGATGAGGTCGATCTCACCGAGTGGACAACTGTAGTTGGTACGGATGGTTTTGAGCCCATGCCGCTCCAGCAAGCGCCGCGCGACACGCTCGGCCTTTCGGCCGGTGACCGCGCGGGTGTTCGTTCCTGACGACATGAGTGTCCGTTCTCGTTGAGCCCTGGCCCGTTCCGACGAGCCTCGACCGGAGTTGCTGTCGCGGTCGAACCTGAAGACTTCCAGTACCGGGCAAAGGCTTTCCGACGCCGCTGCCGGAGTGCTGAGCCGATACATCCCCAGGTCGGTCAGAATCTGCGCGTGGGAGGCAAGGGTGGCTCTACCTCACGCTGATCCAGTGGCTGGGCCATGCCCTGCTCGATGGTTGCGAAACTCAAGCCACGTCGGACCCGGCCGTCGGCCTGAACGCTCAAGTGACCGCTGATGCCAGGGTACACGTCCTCGGGGTTGGCCCGGAGCCGTCGTACCTGGCCGACCAGGGCGTACGCGTCGGCACCAAACGCGTACAGGCGCAGCAGACTGGACGGCGCATTCGGCCAACGTTCCCGGAGCGACTGACCGACCGCCGTCCGCGCCGGATCCAGGGTCCAGGGCATGTCGCCGAAGATGACGCCTTCGATGTCCTGGTCGCGTTCCGGGTCCGGTCTGCCTGAGTACGCATGTGAGGTCGCGTAGACTGGCAGGTCAGCGGCACGGTGGAACAGCAGCAGCGGCTTGACCTGGCGCGCGACATCCGGGAATGCGGCCAGGAACAGGAAGTCGATATCCGCGCGTGCACTGGCCTGGTGTGCGAGCCTGCGGCTGAGCGCGTCGCGTAGCCGGCGCGTGCGTGCCTCGCTCTGTGACAGACCGAGCAGGTCCTTGATCACGTCGGACAGCGCTTCTGCTTCCTCGGGGATTCGAACCGAGGTCACCGCGACGCCGCCGAGCGCCTGCCACTGGTCGATGAATGCGGCTTCGACCCGGTCACCCCACTCGCCAACCGGTACCAGGGTCGCGGCACGCACGTGGCCATCGGCAAAGGCCTTGCGCGCGACCTCGCGTGCTTCACCCTCGGCCGAGAGCGAGAACTCGAAGGTCGGTGCGAGCTGCTCGATGTTCGCCGCCAGGTCGCCGCCATCCTCGAGCTCGTTCAGCAGCAACGTCGGCACGCTGATGACGCCGCTGCGGTACAGGGCACCGACCAGCTCCTTGCGCACCGGACCGACGACGAAGTCCGCGCCTTGTGCAACCGCCGTCGCGTACGCGCTGGCAATGTCGCCAACGTCCGAGTTCAGCGGCACGAAGGTCGGACGCTGCGGGTTGCCCGCGTCGGTCTCCCAAGCTGCCTCGAAACCGTCACGGATGGCCTGGCCGGCAGGCGCGAAATCACCGCTCAGAGGGACGAACAGTGCCACCCTCGTGGCCACCGCGCTCTGATTCCGGATGGTGTCCTCTATCGAGGCGAGCACCGAGGCGTTGGCTGGGTGTCCGGGGTAGGCACGGCGCCAGGCGTCGAGTGCGAGCTGGAACTGCTCGGGTGATGCCGAGTTGCTGGATGCCAGCCGACGTAGCTCCAGCCAGCCGCTCAATGTCTCGGGTGGCCGGACCGGTTGTGCGCGAAGCACGCTCTCGGGGGTTCGGCCGAGCAACCGCCAGATGGACTCGTCGTTGGCACGTAGTTCAGGGCTTGCCGGGGGCAGCAAGGTGCTGCGCCTGGTGAGCGCATGCAAGGCTCCCATGGGGTCGTTGTTGAGCTCCAGGGCACCGGCTCGAATCGCGTAGAAACGTGCTGCATCGCTGCCGCTCAGATCGCCGCCGGCCACCGCATCGAGGGCGCGCAGGCTCGCAACTGGATCGCCTCGGTCCAGAGCCACACCCGCCCGGACCATGTAGTGACGGTTCACCAGCGACACCGGCAGCGTCTTGCCGGCATCCGGTTCAAGGGCCCTCAGCGCCGAGCCGCTTTCGCCGGCATCGAGAAAGTGCTCGGCGGCCAGGACTCGGAACTCGGCGGCCAGCGGCATGGGGGCTTGCTCGGCTGCGCGCAGGTAGGCGCGCGCTGCATCCGCCTTGCGGTTTTCGGCCAGCAGTGAGCGTGCCGGTGCCTCCAATGAAATACGCTGTTGGTCGGGAACCGAAGGCTGCGATGGTGGTGGCGCGCAGCCGGCGAGGCTCAGCATCAGCAGCCCCGCGACGGACAGATGGGCCAGCGACGATTGCCACCGCGACCGGCCATGCGCGCCATCGATGCGCGTCAGGACGCACCTGAAGGACGTCAGAGCACCTGTAAAGCCCGCAGGCCTGCGCGCAACATCCCGGCGACCGACCGGGAGCGGAGCATGGAGCCGGGTCGGCTGCGTACGGCTGGAGTCGAAGGTCGCTGTTATTGTCACGGGCTGTCCGTCGGGCTGCTCGAGTCAGGATCAAAATCGGTCGGTGACGCGCGCCGACCGGGTGCGGATCGCGCTTATGATGCCAGAGAACCGGTAGCCAGGTGTCTGGCCACCGCCCGAAGCGTGCAAGACCGGGTCGATTCACGCGTAGGCTCGAGCGCGCGTCGGTCGTAGGTGAGTCTGCCAGACGTGGCGGTGTCGCGGCTCCCGATGCGTGGCTGCCGGAACTCTGGACGACGATCTCTGGATGACCTTGGTGGACGACCAATATGGAAACGCCTATCAGACTTTCCCGGGTGGCACCGAGATGTGCCCCCGAAGTGGACGACGTAGGTCGTTGACTTCATGAGCACATCCCCGCACGACACGGGAAACTCTCATGAAGCTGCGTTTCCCGAGCAGGCTAGCCTCGACCGGGACGGTGCGAGAGACCGGAGTGAGTCGATCGATAGCGACCGGAGCACCGCTCAGGAGCGGGGAACGCTCTACGTCGTGGCCACGCCGATCGGCAATCTGGAAGACCTCGGCACGCGCGCCATCCGGATCCTCGGGACGGTCGACAGGTTGCTGGTCGAGGACACCCGCATCACCGCTCGGCTGCTGTCCAGACATGGCATCAAGCAGCGGATGCAGGCTGTGACCGACCACAACGAGGAACGTCACGTGGGCACGCTGCTCGCCGCGCTCGAGCGGGGTGAGCGTATCGCGCTGGTCAGTGACGCGGGCACGCCGCTCATCAGCGACCCCGGATACCGCCTGGTGCGAGCGGCGCGTGAGGCCGGCCATCCCGTGGTGCCGATACCCGGGCCCTGTGCGATGGTCGCCGCCTTGAGTGTCAGTGGGCTGCCGACCGACCGCTTTCGATTCGAGGGCTTTCTGCCAGCCCGATCGGGTCAGCGTATCGCGCGTCTGCGGGAGCTGGCCGAGGTCGACGAGACCCTGGTCTTCTATGAAGCGCCGCATCGTGTCGCCCAGACCTTGACCGACATGGTCGCGTGCATGGGCGGGGAACGTCTAGGCCTCATCGCGCGGGAGCTGACCAAGCTCCACGAGGAGTCCTTGCGGGCGCCGTTGGCGACGCTCGCCGGCACCTTCGCTGACTCGCAACGGTGTCGTGGTGAGTTCGTGATCGTGGTCGAAGGTGCTCGGCAGGATGATGACGATCGCGCCCTGGCGGCGCTGACGCGGACCCTGCAGGTCCTGTTGGAAGAGCTGCCACCTGCGCAGGCCGCCTCGCTGGCCGCGCGATTGACCGGCGCACGCCGCAACCATGCGTATCGGCTTGCCCTGTCGCTCACGGGGCACGGGCCGGACGACTGAACCGGTCCCGCAGTGTCGGTGCCTGTAGCGAGAACGAGTTTTCATTCGTCACTCGTTCTATTTGGGCAATCGCCGCCGGTCGATTCTGCTGAGTGATCATTTTCTCGGACGCCGCAGCGTACCGGATATCAGATTAGTTCCTCGAGCCGCTGTATTTCGCTCCGCATGCCTGCCCTGAACATTGCCTGTATGTGTATCCCGAGTGGGATGTATTGGCCAGGTTGCGCGAAATGTCGTCATGCCCGGTCGGTATCGAATTCATCCGAGGCTACGCACTGTCAGGCTGACCGAATATCCAGACCACATGGTATTGCGTTGTGTCTGGTGCAACCTCACAATATGTTGTGCGGGAGTCGGACAGACAGTCGCTGTTTCGCGAGACGACACGCCCCTCCGGGAATGCCGGTTGGGAATGCCGATTCGGGAATGGAGGAAAGTCCGGGCTCCACAGGGCAGGGTGCCAGGTAACGCCTGGGGGGCGCGAGCCCACGGAAAGTGCAACAGAAAGATACCGCCATTAATTTGGTAAGGGTGAAATGGTGTGGTAAG
>JAGRHX010000616.1 GCA_020444775.1 Gammaproteobacteria bacterium | reverse complement strand
TCCGAAAGTCGCAGGCCAGCGCCAGGGTGAAGCCGGTCTGGATGGCGACGCCGTTGATCGCGGCGATGCTCAGCTTGTCCAGGTTGCGCACGGCGCTGTTGAGCGGTTGCGAGACCAGCCGTAGCGCATCGTAGGTGGCGATCGGCGTGTCGTGTCCGCGTGGGATCTCCGGCAGCAGCGATTGTCCACTCACCGGCTTGTCACGTTTCAGATCGTCACCCGCGCAGAACGCCCGTCCGCTGCCGGTGAAGACCACCACCCGAACCCTGTTGTCCATCTGCGCCTGGGCGAGCGTCTCGATCAGATCCCGTTTGATCGCCGTGCTCATGCCGTTCAGACGCTCGGGTGTGTTGAACCGGATCCAGGCGATCCCCGGGTCTTTGAGCTCCACGTCGAAGCCGGTGAATGAACCTGTCTGCATGACCCTTCTCCTTCGATGATGGTCCGATGGTG
Organism: Gammaproteobacteria bacterium; assembly: GCA_020444775.1. The sequence continues at coordinate 3,886 of JAGRHX010000616.1, read as the reverse complement.
GCCTACGGTGCGGTGGTGTAACCGTGGACGACGGATTCACCACGCCGCTCTCAACGTATACGATGGCTGCCGACCCTGTTGAACCGCGGGCAGCGAACGTCAGGTCATTCTGCGCGCGCCAGCCCGAGCAGGCGACCGTTCGAGCCACCGCAGGTCGACGACGACGGTGAGCATCGCAACACAGGCCCAGGCGACATGACACGACGCATCAGTGCAGAGCAGGTACCGGCGCTGCTGGAACCGGGTATGAACGTGTTCGTCATGGGCGGGCCCAACGAGCCGCGTGGCATCATCGAGGCGCTGCGCGCCCAGCCGGAGCGCTGCGCCGGGGTTCGCTTCTTTCAGTCGATCGTGCCGGGCATGACCGATACGGACTTCTGCGCCATACATCCGCAGGTCCGCTCCAGCGCATACTTCATCACCCCCGGCACACGCGAGCCCTACCTGCGCGGTCGGCTCGACTACATCCCGATGCAGATCAGCGCGGTCACGGACTTCCTGGCCAGCGACTACCCGTTGGATCTGGCCATCCTCGGATTGTCGGGTCCGGCCGACGCCACGATCTTCGGCGGCGGCCTCAACGTCGACTTCCTCGATGTCATCCTCCAAAGGCGCCCACCGGTCGTCGCCGAGCTCAATCATCGGCTGCCGACACCCCACGATGCGACCTCGCTGCCGGCCGCCTGCGTGGACTACGTGGTCGAGACCGAGCACGCGCTCCCACAGCTACCCCTACCCGAGCCGACACAGGAATCGGTATGGATCGCCCACCACGTCGCGGCGCTGGTCAAGGACGGCGACTGCATACAGACCGGCGTCGGCGCAATCCCCTATTCGGTGCTGCACGCGCTTGGAGACAAGAACGACCTCGGTCTGCACTCGGGCATCCTCGACGACGCCGGCATGGCGCTCATCGAGGCCGGCAACATCACCGGCAGCCGCAAGCCCATCGATCGGTTCAAGCATGTCGTCGCCTGCGCGATGGGCACCGCCGACTTCTACGACCGCGCAGCGAGCCACCCGCACGTTCGTTTCCGACCGTTCGGGCATACGCATGCGGCGCGGGTCCTGGTCGGGCTCGACAACTTCGTGTCGATCAATTCAGCAATGGAGATCGATTTGCAGGGTCAGATGAACGCGGAGATGATCAACGGCAGTCAGGTGACCGGCACCGGCGGTGCCGTGGATTTCATGCGTGGCGCGGCCGGTTCACCCGGTGGACGTTCAATCATTGCGATGACCGCGACGGCGGCGGCCGGGCGCCGCTCACGCATCGTCGCGCGCCTCGGTGACGGCAATGCGGCCACCGCGCTTCGTACCGACGTCGACTACGTGGTCACCGAGCACGGTGCGCGTCGATTGAGATTCCTGTCCGAGCGCGATCGGGCGCGGGCGCTGATCGAGATTGCCGCGCCCCAGTTCCGCGATGAGCTCGAGCAGGCGTTCGAGCGACGGCATCAAGCCCCTTGAGAAGTCGCCGATGCCCGGTCATTCGCCGGGCACCGGCACCGTCAGCCGGCAACCCTCTCGGCGATGGCGACGATCCGACTCATCTCGCGCAACACCGGCTTCTCGATCAGCTTGCCATCAACCACCACCAGCCCGGTGTCGGCCGCCTCGAAGGCGCCGAGGATGCGTCGCGCGTGCGCGACGGTGTCGGCATCGGGCGTGAAGACTCGATTCAAGATCGCAATCTGCTTGGGATGGATGGAACCCTTGCCGCTGAAGCCCAGATCGCGCGCCAGGCAGGCCTCGCGCTCCATGCCGGCCAGATCGTCCAGATCCAGGTACGGCACGTCGATTGCGTCGATACCGGCGCTCGCAGCCGCGTGCACCAGCCTCGAGCGCGCATACAGCAACGGCTCCCAGGCATTCCGGCAACGCAGCTCCGCGGCCATGTCCACGCCACCGAAGAACAGCGCATCGATACGATCGCTGGCCCTCGCGATCTCGTGCACCGCCTCCAGACCGGCATTGGTCTCGATGATGATGTGCAAACGGGTAGCGTGACCGCGCTCACAGAGCAGATCGTCCAGCCATCTGATCTCCTCGGGCGAGATGACCTTGGGCAACATCAAGGCCGGTGGCGGCGTGCTCGATGCGATCACCGCGTGCACGTCATCAAGGCCGATGGCCGTGCGCAGGCAGTTGATGCGCACGATACGCTCGACCCCGTCGTCCGCCTGTGGTTGCGCGAACAGGCCCAGGCCCTTGTCGCGTGCCTCGGCCTTGTCCTTTGGCGCAATGCCGTCCTCGAGCTCGACACAGACGATGTCCGCGCCCGAGGCCAGCGCCTTGGGATACATGTCGGGACGCAGCCCGGGCGAGAAGATGAAGCTACGGCGTGGTCGCAGCCGGTTCGATGGGTCATCGCTCATGCAAGGCTCCTCGGTCGCTTCGAACGGCATGAATGGCAATCCAGGACCAGTATCTCATCGATATCGCTTGCCATCGACACGCTCGGCGCCTTGGTAGAGGATGCGCCCCTTCAGCTCGGAGTCACGCCTGCAGCGCTCGAAGTCCTCGGCGAGTAACCGTCCGCGTGGCGGCGCGGCAATTTCGAAGTGCCCGAAGCGGTCCTCGCCGCTCACCATCGCGACCAGCGAACGCTCGCCGCTGGTCTGGCGCATCGATGGCTTGATGTATCGAATCGCTACTCCGATACGACGATCGGCGGTACTATTCGGGCCCGACGCATGGAACAGGTGGCCATGGTGCAGCGAGGCCTGACCGGGCTCGAGGACGACGTCCACGGCAGAGTTCTCGTCGACCTCGACCTCGATTTCCTGACCTCGCGAGAGCAGGTTGTCCTCGGCGAAGGAGTCCCGATGCGGCACCAACCGCCGATGATGACTGCCAGCGACGAAGCGCATGCAGCCGCTGCGCACGTTGGCCGCGGACAAAGCGACCCAGGCGGTCAGCTGGTCGGCATCATCCAGCCCCCAGTAGGTCAGATCCTGATGCCAGCTCACGTAGCTCGGCGTGTTGGCTTCCTTGATGAACAGGCCGGCGCTCCAGACCATGAGATCCGGACCGAGGATCCGGCTGGCGGCCTCGACCAGGCGCGGATGCCGGGTCAGCGCGTCGAACGAGGGCAGAAGCCGATCCGGATAGGATCGCAGCAAGGCCAGCTCGGCCGGTCGCTCGCGTAGTTCGGCCTCCCCGGCTTCCAGATCGGCCCGTATCCGCACGGCTTCACCGGCATCCACGACGTCATAGGGAAAGATGAACCCGTCACGCGCGTAGATCGACGCGAACTGGGACAGGTCGGGTGTTTGGATGCTGGAGATGCTCGCCATCGGCCTTGGACCCCATGATGCTGTAGTCTGGATGCGGATCTTCCACCAGCCACCTTGTGCCTCGCAAACCCGGGCCCAGGGCGTCTGGACTAATCAGGCGTCGACCGCGACTGCTTGGACCTCAGTGCGACGGTGGCGGCCTGGTCGACCACGCCACTGGCGTCGATGACCACGGCGTAGTCGCGGCGTGCCGATTCCGGGCTGACCAGACCGTGACGCACGTCGGCCTGCACCGCTTCGACGCTGCGTTCCCAGGGGGTGCCAAAGCCACCACCACCCGGCATCTCCATGATCAGCCGCTCGCCCGCGGCAATCGGCTGGCGCCCTTTGGCCCGCAGCACCTGTCCACCGCTGGTGTACATGCGCCCGACCTGCCCGGCACGCCCGCCTTCGCGACCGCGGGCCGGATGCTTGACCCGGTCGAACATCGATGAGATGGCGAACGGCGCACCCTCTCGATTGCTGATCTCCATGATCTGACCGGTACCGCCTCGATACCGACCCGCGCCACCGGAGTCGGTGCGATACTCCTTACGCCAGATGACGATCGGCGCGATGGCCTCGTTGATCTCCACCGGCGTGTTGCG
>JAGRHX010000615.1 GCA_020444775.1 Gammaproteobacteria bacterium | reverse complement strand
TGGTCTTGACCGAGCCGCCGCCGCCACTGCCCTCGATGAGCCGGATGATCGGCAGCCGCAGCTCGTTGGCCATCTGCTCCGGGTAGCGGGCCTTCTCCTTGATGGTGGCATCGGCGGAGCCGCCGCGAATGGTGAAGTCGTCACCGCTCACCACCACCGGTCGACCGTCGATACGCGCTCTGCCCATCACGCAGTTGGCCGGGGCGTAGCCGACGATGTTGCCGTGCTCGTCGTACTGCACGGAGCCTGCGATGGCGCCGATCTCGTGAAAGGAACCCGCGTCGACCAGCGCGTCGATGCGTTCGCGCACGGTGAGCCGGCCGCCGGCATGCTGGCGGGCGATCTTGTCGGCGCCGCCGAGCTGGCGGGCGCGCTGACTGCGGGCTTCGAGCTCGTCGAGCTCCTCGCTCCAGGGCATGGGCTGTCTCCCCATAGGGGCCGGGTTGCCGGCCGGTGACGGTGTCGAGTCTCCAACGCCTAGCATGCCAAGCGGCGAGCTGATTTGCGATGTCGTCCGCGCCCGGGGCGTCTCAGCCCCGACCGCGCGCGTCCGGTCGCATGTCACGGGCGCCGAGATAGAGGGTCAGCGCGGCGGCCAGGATCAGACCGACCAGCGCGAACACGAGCTGATAACCGAACGCCGTTGCCTTGCCCTGTGGGTCGGCGGTGAGCTCGATGAGCCAGCCGGACAGGCGTTGCACGCCGAACAACAGCAACAGCCCGGCCAGATTCACGCAGGAGATGGCGCGACCGGCACGTTCGATGGGCACGAAGGCGCGGCAGTGCGCGACCAGGGTCGGATAGAAGGCGGTGAAGGGCGAGAACGCGATCAGCAGCGCACAGACCAGCAGCGTGCCGATGCCATGACTGATGGCGAGCAGGTCGAGAATGGCGATCATCACCAGACCGCCGGCGACGATCACCCACTTGCGGGTGTTGAACAATCGCTCCATCGGACCATAGCCGAGGTTGCCCAGATTGAAGGCCAGGACCATGCCGAACAGCGCGTAGCTGACGGTCTGCTTGTCGAGCAGGTGGACGTCGCGCAGGTAGGGGCCGGCCCACAGTCCACCGACGCTGTGAAACGGCAGCGCGAAGCAGCTGCCGATGGCGTACACCGGGAGCAGCTTGCGGTCGGTGGCCACCGCCCACAGCCCACGCAGGCTCTGCACGAAGCTCTCCGGGCTGCGACGCGTCGTTGGGACCTGCTCGCTGGGCAGGTCGCGTACGAACAAGAACACACCGACATTGACGAGCAGCGTTGCCACGCCGATTACGCTGAAGGTCAGCTCGCGTCCCAGATGCTCCAGGCTCAGCACCAGCGGGGTAGTGGCAAGCACGCCGCCGGTGCCGCCGGCTATGGCGACCAACGCGCCGCAGAAGGTCGACACCCGTCGTGGCTCGATCCAGGCGAAAGCCAGCATATAGATTGCCGCGATGATGCCACCGTGTCCGGCGCCGATCAGGAAGCGCCCGGTGGCGAGTCCCGCCGGGCCGTCGGCGAACGCAAACAGGAAGATGCCGAGCACCGCCACGCCGCCCAGCGCGGTCACGGTCAGGCGTGGACCGACGCGGTCGAAGAGCAATCCGGTCGGCACCTGGAACAGCGCGCTGGACAGGAACAGCATGCCGATGATGTTGGCGATCTGGCCCGGATCGAAACCGGCCGAGGCCAGCTCGTTGGCCAGCACGCCGCCGCTGGCACGATGGATCTGGACCAGCACCATCAAGCTGCCCATCAGCAGGATGAGTCGATGCAGTCCGCTCAAGCGGAGGGTCTCGGGACCATATGGGTCATTGCTGGACGGGTCGGTGGGCGCATTCGTCGCGGGGTGGTGGGACGCAGCAAGCCAGCCCCCCGGCGTGAGCCGGGGAGATCCGTGTGAGACGATTCAGCGGTTGCCGCGGGTTCGCGGCGGACCGTGCGGCTAGCGCCCCTTGAAGTTGGCCGGGCGGCGTGCGTTGGTGGACTCCACGCCTTCCTTGAAGTCCTCGGTCACGCGCAGCTGGTTCTGGATGTCGAGCTCGTGGTCGGTGGCGGCGCGCACCTCGTCGGGCAGCTTGCCACGCATGGTCTGGTGGATGGTCTTGAGCGCCAGCGGGCCGCCTTCGGCGATCTCCCGGGCCAGCGCCCAGGCGCGTTCACGCAGCTGATCCATGGGTACGAACTCGTCGGCCATACCCCACTCGTAGGCCTGTTGGCCCTTGATGCGGCGTCCGGTCATGAGCATCAGCTCGGCGCGTTGCTGGCCGATGGCGCGCGGCAGGGTGACGGTCAGGCCGAAGCCGTGATGGAAGGCCAGGCGCACGAAGTTGGCGGCGAAGCGGCCTTCCTCACAGGTGACCCGGAAGTCGGCGGACATGGCCAGCCCCAGGCCACCGCCGATCGCCGCGCCCTGGACCGCGGCAACCACCGGAATGTTCGCCCTGAACAGGCGGATCGCCTCGATGTAGAGCTGACCGGCCTGACCCTCCAGCTGGTCCTTGCCGAACCCGCGTGAGGCGAAATTGGCGCCGGCGCAGAAGTTCTTGCCCTCGGCGCAGAGCATGATGGCGCGGCAGTCGTCGGCCTCGGCCAGCGCCTCGTAGATGCCGGCAAGCTGCTGGATCAGGGCGAAGTCGAAGAAATTGTTCGGCGGCCGATGAATCTCCAGGGTGGCGACCAGGTCCTTCAGCTCGACGGAGACTTCTTCGGTCGAAAGTGGATGGCTCATTTGGACTTCCCGATAGGCGTTTGGATTCGGTCAAGCGGCGTGCGTGCAGGCAGCGAATGCGTACCGGCAGCGCGATTCGGACCACCCATTATTGCATCCACCCGATGCGAATGCGCACCGCCGCCGTCGGCCCGTCCACGGTCTACCGAAGGCGGCGCGGACCTGACCGGGTTCGCATTTCTCGAAGCTGGCCGCGTGCCGCGCCGGACCGGCCTTCAAGTCGCATCGAGCGCGGGACGATAGCCCGGGCACGAATCGGACCTGAACCCTGTTCTGCTCCGCCGTGCTCGCCGGTCGCCATGGCCCGTCGAGCGCGGTCCGGGTGGCGACAGGCGTGGAGTTGCGCACCATGAACCACATCAAGAATCTGTCCAGCCTGTTGATCCTGCCGATGCTCACGCTGCTCAGCGGCTGTGGCGGCCAGTTCGGCACCTACCATCTGGTGCCCGGCGAGGCGCGCACCATCGAGCTGCGCACCAACCAGGCGACCACGGTGAGCGTCGCCCTGGTCGAGCACAGCGAAGCCCACGAGCGTGCCCGCCAGTGTCCACAAGGCGTCTGTCTGGCGCTCGAGCAGGTCGGCACCTTGAACCGGCTGGACAGCATGTACGGCGGCAAGCTGGAGGTGCGCCCACGCAACGGCCGAACCGGGCTGGTGCTGCGCAACCTGGCCGATTTCGACATCGAGGTCGAGGTGCAGAAATCCAGCTCCTGAAGACTGAGCGGCGTGCGCCGCTCAGCTCTTGACCTCGTTCTCCAGGGCCAGGCTGCCGACCTCGATGCGCACGTGGTCTCCCGCCGACAGTGAGAACTCGTCGTCGGGGACGATCCCGGTACCGGTCATCAGGAACACACCGGCCGGGAAATCCAGCTCGCACAGCAGCCATTCGGCGATCTCCTCCAGCGAGCGTTTCAGCTGGCTGGTGCGGATCTCGCCGCTGAAGACCTTCTCGCCGCGACGTCGGATCTGCATCACGATCGGCAGATCGCGCTGGTCGTCGGCGTTGCACAGGACGATACCCGGGCCGAGCGCGGCGCTGCCGGTGTAGACCTTGGCCTGTGGCAGATAGAGCGGATTGGCGCCTTCGATGTCACGTGAGGAGACGTCGTTACCGGCGGTATAGCCGACGATGTCGCCGTTGGCGTTGATGACCAGCGTCAGCTCCGGCTCCGGCACGTTCCAGCGGCTGTCGCGGCGTACCCGAATCGGTTGGCCGTGACCCATGACCCGGCGACCCAGCGCCTTGAAGAACACCTCCACCCGCTCGGCGTCGTAGACCTTGTCGTAGATGTCGGCGGTGTCCGACTCGTGCATCCGCGCCTCGCGCGAGCGCAGATAGGTCACCCCGGCTGCCCAGACCTCCTGGACGGGCTCGGCCGGCGGCAGGATCGCGCCATTGGCCTCGATGTCGGTCTGCGCCGCGTCGATGACATCGCGCATCATGTCGGCGTCCATGCCGAGCAGCATCGACAGGCTCATGCCTTCGGGCAGGAACATGCCATCGGCGGCCCAGCGTGGGCCGTTCACGGTCGAGTGACGGGTCAGGTACATGTGCGGCTACTCCTTCGGAACGGGAAACGCCGGGCAGCGCTTCTTCGGTGTGGGCGCTCGGTGCGTTCAGGCCGGCCGGCGATCGGCAGCGGCCCGCTCACCCATCTCGGCTGCGAGAAAGAACGCCTGGCGGATGGCTTGCGGATTGGCGACGCCCTTGCCGACGATGTCGAAGGCAGTGCCGTGTGCCGGCGTGGTGATCGGTATGGGCAGTCCGCCCTGCACGGTCACACCACGCTCGAAACCCATCAGCTTCATCGCGATCTGACCCTGGTCGTGGTACATGGTCACCACCGCGTCGAAGGCGCCGTCACGGGCCTTGATGAATACCGTGTCGGATGGGAACGGACCCTGCACCGCGATCTGCTTGCGTTGCGCGTGGGCGACGGCCGGCGCGATGACATCGATCTCCTCGCGACCGAAGATGCCACCGTCGCCAGCGTGCGGGTTGAGGGCGGCGACGCCGATCCGCGGCCGCTCCACTCCAGCCCGACGCAAGGTGCGGTCCGCCAGATCGATGGCGCGCAGGATTGCGCCCTCGTCGATCAGCCCCGCGACCTCTTTCAGCGCGACGTGTGATGTGACCCGCGAGGTCCACAGATCGCCCATCACGTTCAGCTCACAGGCCGGCCCCTCGTGGCCCAGCTCGTGCACGAACCAATGCAGCTCGTCCTCGAAACCATAGCCGGCCAGGTGCAGCGCCTGCTTGTTGAGCGGCGCGAAGGTGATCGCATCGACATCACCGCTGCGGGCCAGCCGCAGCGCCAGACCCAGGGACGTCAGGGCCGCGCGTCCGCCGGACTCGCTTGCCGTGGCGGGCTCGATGTCGCTTGCCCGTGTCGCCCGGGCATCATGGAACAGCGGTTCGCCAGGACGTGGACACAGTCCATCGAGGCTGGTCACCGGCTCGAGCCGCGGCTCGCAAGCCGCGATCTCCGCGCCGCGCCGCAGCGCCCAGTCGTCGCCGATGACCACGATCCCGGCACGTTCACGAACCTCGTCATCGGCCAGCAGCCTCGCCACCAGCTCCGGCCCTATGCCACTGGGATCGCCCAGCGCCAGTGCGATCCGGGGCGTGACGGGATTCTGATTGGCCGGCGTGGGCATCTGCGCTCTCCATTCGTTCCAGTGCGCGCCGGGCAGCGGCCCCAGGCGTGCTGCGATTGTGCCGCAAGCTCGCGATGCGGTCATGGTCGGCAGGGGCGGTCATGGTCGTCCGGCTGCCCGGCCGGTGCCGCTCAGCTCCCGCGGGCGATATCGGCGACCTCGGCCTTCAGGACCTCAATCAAGGTTCGTGGCGCCAGCGAGATCTCCAGACCGCGGCGTCCGCCGCTGACATTGATGCGGGCGCGAGCCAGCGCGCTGCTGTCGAGCAGCGTGGCCAGCCGTTTGCGCTGCCCGAACGGGCTGATGCCGCCGACTACATAACCGGTGCTGCGTTCGGCCTCGGCCGGCTCGGCCATCTCGGCGCGCTTGGCGCCGGTCGCCCGGGCCAGCGCTTTCAGGTCGAGCAGGCCGCTGACCGGGACGATGGCCACCACCAGCCGCTTCCCGTCCAGCTTCGCGAGCAGGGTCTTGAACACGCTCTCCGCGTCCAGACCGAGCGCGGCCGCGGCTTCCAGACCGAAGCTGGCGGCCTCGGGATCGTGGGTGTATTCGTGCACCTGGAATTCGACGGCGGCCCTCTGCAGGGCCTTGATGGCGGGTGTCATGCGGGGTGGACCGATGTTGCAGGGACGTTGAAGCAATGCATGATTGAGCAGGGCACGGGCAAGCAGGTCATGCGGCCCGGTAGCTGGCCGGATGATGTCAGTGGTGCTGCGGTCCGGACCGGGAGTTACGCCCGATTAAAGCGCGCGATCCGCGCCACCGATACTCTTGGTGTGCGTCCGGGGCAAGCATACCTGGAACGACTCCAGGGCTGGGATCATGACGGATACGTTCCGTGCGAAGGTATCCATCATGGCACCATGTCCCAGCGCGAACACTGGCCGCGGGGCGGTTCAGCGCAGACGGTTCAGACCGTTCAGGGCGGCGACCCTGTAGGCCTCGGCCATGGTCGGATAGTTGAAGGTGGTCTCGACGAAGTAACGCACCGAGTTGCCACCGCCGCTCTGCGCCATGATCGCCTGACCGATGTGGATGATCTCCGCCGCCTGGTCCCCGAAGCAGTGGATACCGAGGATCTCCAAGGTCTCGGTGTGGAACAGGATCTTCAGCATGCCCACGGTGTGCGCGGTGATCTGCGCTCTCGCGATGTTGCGAAAGAAGGCCCGGCCGATCTCGTAGGGGATCTTCTGCTCGGTGAGCTCGCGTTCGGTGGGACCGATGGAGCTGATCTCCGGTGAGGTGTAGATGCCGGTCGGAATGTTGTGCACCAGCTTCTCGTCACACACGCCACGCGCGATGTGCAGACCGGCGAAGCGGCCCTGGTCGTAGCTGGCGCTGGCCAGGCTCGGCCAGCCGACCACGTCGCCCACCGCGTAGACGTGCGGCTGCACGGTCTGGTAGGACTCGTTCACCTCGATCTGGCCGCGCGAGTTGACCGCCACGCCGATGTTCTCCAGCCCCAACCGACCGGTGTTGCCGGAACGGCCGTTGGCCCACAGCAGCACGTCGGTCTTCACCCGTTTGCCCGAGCGCAGCTCGGTCGTCACGTCATCGTCGGAAGGCACGACGCGGGCGTATTCCTCGTCGTGCCAGATAACCACGCCCTGATTGCGCAGGTGATAGCCGAGCGCGTCGGTGATCTCGGCATCGAGAAAGGACAGCAGCTGGCTACGCGTGTTGATGAGATTCACCTTCACCCCCAGGGAGGTGAATATGGAGGCGTACTCGCAGCCTATGACGCCGGCACCGAAGATGGTGATGGTGCGTGGCGAGAAGTCCAGTCTGAGTATCGAGTCGCTGTCATGGATGCGGGCGTGGCTGAAGTCCACGTCTTCCGGGTGATAGGGGCTTGAGCCTGTCGCGATCACCACGTGCTCGGCCTCGACGCGCTGCTCGCGCGAGCTCTGTCGGACCAACAGGGTGTGCGGGTCCAGGAACGAGGCCTCGCCCGGGTAGATGTCGACGTGATTGCGGTAGTAGAACCCTTCGCGGGTATCCACCTGCATGCGAATGCTGGCCTGGGCGCTGTGCAGCAGCTCCGGATAGCTCAGGGTGACCCGACCGACCAGGCGTCGCAGCAGCGGGTCGGCCTTGAAGTCCGAGATCTGCCGGACTGCGTGCCGCAGTGCCTTGCTCGGGATCGTCCCCCAATGCGTGCAACCGCCACCGACGTCGGTGTGCCGTTCGACCATCGCCACCCGGCGACCGGCTTTGGCCATCGCCATGGTCGCGCCTTCTCCGGCGGGACCGGAGCCGATGATCACAGCGTCATAGCGTGGAGTTTCCATGCCCAACCCTTACTAGATTCTCGCCGTGCCGCAACTCAGAGCCTGGGTAGACCCTGGGCAGAACCCGGTCTGCTGCGGCGCAATAGTCGCACACCGGCGGGGGCATCGCGGCAGGGCCATGCACCCTCGCCGCGCCCGGTTCTCGTCCGAATCTGCTAATTCGCTTGAATTATAGCTGTTAACGTGATGAATTTTGTTCTATTTTAGGCTGGTCACTCGGATGGGGTCAGATATGTGAGACGTCTCCTGCTGGCGAGCCTGCTGTCGCTCGCAGTGATTGGTAGCCACGCGCAGACGGCGCCGGCCGCGGCCACGCCGCCGGGCGCGACGGACATCGCGGATGCCGGGCTCGCCGAGCTGCGCGCCCTGATCGTGGCCGGTGAGTTCGAGACTGCCTATCAGCGTGCCCAAGCCCTGGAAGCCGAGCATTCGGGCCAGCCGGATTTCGACTATCTGTTGGGGCTCGCGGCGCTGCAGAGTGGTCGGCCCGCCGAGGCGACCCTGGCCTTCGAGCGCGCCCTTGCGGTAGCGCCGGACTTTCTGGGCGCGCGTCTGGACATGGCCCGTGCCCGGTTCGCGCTCG
>JAGRHX010000614.1 GCA_020444775.1 Gammaproteobacteria bacterium | reverse complement strand
ACCGGGTCGCGCTACAGGGCAACATCGATCCAGCGGTGCTCTATGCGCCGCCCGAGGCCATTGAACGAGAGGTGGCTCGAGTGCTGGCCGACTTCGGCCAGGGACCCGGACATGTCTTCAATCTGGGGCACGGCATCGCGCCGGACTCACCGCCGGAATCCGTAGCAGTGCTGGTCGACGCGGTTCACCGCCTGAGCCGTGGCTGACGCATCTCATCAACTTTCGCGCCAGGGAACCTCGAACGGAATGATTCGCAACGCGGTCTTCAACGCTCTGCGTGGATTCTGCATGGGCGCTGCAGATGTAGTGCCCGGAGTCAGTGGTGGCACCATGGCCTTGGTGCTCGGTATCTACACGCGATTGATGTACGCGCTCAGGTCCTTCGACCTGACCCTGGTTCGTCTGCTCATGAAGCGGGATCTGGGCGCGGCGGTAAGACACGTCGATCTGCTGCTGTTGCTGCCGCTCGGTGTCGGCATCGCCGCGGCCTTGGGCTTCTTTACCCGTATCGTGCCGCTACCACAGCTGTTGCAGACCGATCCGGAGCCAATCTACGGTCTGTTCTCCGGGCTCGTGCTGGCGTCCATAGCGGTCTTGATCCGTGGTCTCGGTCGCCTTCGCGCTGGCGACCTGCTGGCCATGGCTGGCGGCGTCCTGTTCGGTCTGGTCGTCGTGACCCGCGTGCCGACGAACACCCCGGAGACGGCTGCATTCGTATTCTTCAGCGGCATGATCGCCATCACCGCCATGCTCCTGCCCGGCATATCCGGGTCCTTCATCCTGCTCATCCTTCGCAAGTACGCGTATGTCTTCGACGCCATCGGGCATCTGAAGCTCGCCATCGTGCTGCCCTTCCTGGCTGGCTGTGTGGCGGGCGTGCTGGTGTTCAGCCGTACGATCAGCTGGCTGCTGGAACATCATCAACGGCGCACGTTGGCCGCCATCGTCGGCATACTCACGGCCTCCATGTACGTCATCTGGCCGTTTCAGGAACGCCAGTACGTGATCGTCCGGGAGAAATCCCGGCTCATCAGCAGCGAGCCCCGGCTGCCCGTGCAGTCCGATGACATCGTACTGACCACGGTCGCCGTGCTCATCGGCTTCATGCTCGTCCTGGTACTCCATCACTTCGCACATCGCAAGACCGCAGATGCCTGAGCTTCCCGAGGTCGAAACCACTCGTCGTGGGCTCGAGCCGCATGTGTTGCAGCGGACGGTCGAAGCGGTCGTGATCCGCCAGCCGCGTCTACGCTGGCCGGTACCGGCGGACCTGGCCGCGAGGCTGAGCGGGGCGAGCTTCGTCTCAGTGGGCAGGCGTGGCAAATACCTGCTGTTCGAAACCGGCTTCGGCACCTTGATCGTGCACCTGGGCATGTCCGGCAGCTTGCGCGTGCTCCAGCGTGAAGAGATGCCGCGGCTACACGACCATATCGATATCTGTTTCGACGACGGCTCGGTGCTGCGATTTCACGATCCACGCAGATTCGGTTCCCTTCACTGGACCAGCGGACCGAGCGCCGATCATCCGTTGCTCCGCGACCTGGGACCCGAACCCTTGGGCAACCTGTTCGACGGCAGGCATCTGTATGAACGGTCCAGGGGCAGAAGACTCGCCGTGAAGAGCTTCATCATGGATGCCAAGGTGGTCGTCGGCGTGGGCAACATCTACGCGAGTGAATCACTGCACCTGGCGGGCCTGAGTCCGGTGCGCGCCGCGGGTCGGATCAGCCTCGCCCGCTACGACCGCCTTGCAGACTGCATCCGCCAGGTGCTGGGCGCGGCAATCATGCAAGGTGGCACGACCTTGCGGGATTTCGTCAACGGCGTGGGAGAGCCGGGTTACTTCGCGCAATCACTGCGCGTCTATGGGCGGGCTGGAGAGCTTTGTGCCGGCTGCGGTCAACCGATCCGGGCCAGGGTCATCGGACAGCGCGCAAGCTATTACTGCGCGCACTGTCAGCGCTGAGCATCGCGGCTCACTCAGCGCTCGCGGTCAGTATCTGGAACTTCTGCTGCAACTCGTCCCGACCTTCCGGATGCGCCGGATCAGGAATGATACACAGCTCGATCGGGCAATAGAGCACGCACTGCGGCTCGTCGTGGTGACCGACACACTCCGTGCAAAGATTCGGGTCGATGACGTAGTGCTCCTCCCCCTCGGAGATGGCCTGATTGGGGCAGAGAGGTTCGCACACGTCACAATTGATGCACTCGTCGGTGATCCGCAAGGCCATATCGAATCAATACCTCCATGCCGGTCGGCTCCAGCGCTGGAGAGACGCGGCTCAATCGGCCGCCGCGCTGAATCTCTGCTTCAGGGCGTCACAGACCTTCGGATGCACGAATGCGCTGACGTCACCACCCAAACGAGCGATCTCACGCACCAACGAAGATGAGATGAAGCTGTAGCGGTCGTCCGGGGTCAGGAAGATGGTCTCCACATTGGGACTCAACTTCCGGTTCATGCTCGCCAGCTGCATCTCGTACTCGAAGTCCGACACCGCGCGCAGCCCACGTAGGATGGTGTTCGCCCCGGTGCGATTGGCGAAGTCTACAAGCAGGCCGGAGAAGCCCACCACTTCTGCACCCTCCAAGCCGGCCAGCGTTATCTTGGCCAGCTCGATTCGTCGCTCGAGGTCGAATGCTGGGGCTTTGGAGCCAGCGCCGGCCACCGCCACGATGACACGATCAAAACATCGGCAGGCACGTTGTACCAGGTCGGCGTGGCCGACGGTCATGGGGTCGAAGGTTCCAGGATATATGGCGGTACGTTTCATGCTGTGTGGCTTTGCGGGATGCTGGGATGCTGGGATGGGTAGAGAGAGGCGAAACCTCGATGATGGTGCAGCGAAAGCGAACCATGGATGGCGTTTGCGATCAAGCAGCACCGCCGGGTGGAATCGCCAGATAATACCTGATGTGACGCGTCCTGCGCTCTCGATGCACACGCCATCCAGCAGGTGGATCACTGCGCGCGTCGTCCACCCCGCTCTCCACGTAGACCAGGCTGCCGGCGTGCACGAGCCGGTGTTGTTCAAGGCGTTCGAGCAAGGCGGTCAGATCACAGCGTCCGAAGGGTGGGTCGACGAACACCACATCCCATGGCTCCCCGCCGGCGAGGGCGGCCGAACGCATCCAGTCGGAAACATCCGACTGACGAATGCGCACGCCATCCGCGCCGAGCATGCGTGCATTTCTCTCCAACCCGGCCACGGCCAGGGGATCCCGATCGACCAGGGTCACACAGGCGGCGCCGCGTGAAGCGGCTTCGAATCCGAGAGCACCCGTGCCCGCGAACAGGTCCAGGCATCGCGCGTCGGCAAGATAGGGCTGCAGCCAGTTGAACAGCGTCTCCCGGATTCGGTCGGTGGTCGGTCGCAGGCCTTCGGCATCCGGCACCGGCAGACGTCGCCGTCGCCACTTTCCTGCGATGATTCGGATCTGACCCGGCATCGATCAAGACCTCGTCACGTCGGCGAGCGGCTGTGCATGCATGGTATGATGAGGGGTTTTCATGACAGCGTAATCTGCTACCTCCGCGCGGCCCGGTGCAGCCAGCCTGTGTCGGTCGGCGGCTCGCATTCGAGCGACGCTGTTCGTCCCGTGCAGCGAGTCGTCGTCACGGTCTGGGTCGTGATGGTGGCGCCAGTTGCCCATCCATCCGCAAGAGACCGTGACCACAGATGAATGATGCCAGCTCGAAGGACGACCGGACCAACGACGACGCGAGCAGCGGTCGGAAGCGCGGTCTGTTCGCACGATTGCGCGGTGCGCTGAGCCGGACGAGCAGTTCCCTGGTCGGCGGCATCGTCGAGCTGTTCGAATCCTCCAAGACCCTGGACGAGGCCGCCCTGGAGGAGCTCGAGGTGCTGCTGATCTCCAGCGACATCGGCGCCGCGGCAACGGAGGAAATCCTCGACGGTCTTCGGAAGCAGATCAAGAAGAGCAGGATCACGACCGTCGACGAGGCCATCCAGGCATTGTCCGAGCAGATGGTGGCCCTGTTGCAACCGGTTCAGGCGCCGCTGGTGTTCTCCCACTCCGGGCCTGGGCCCTTCGTGTTGCTCGCGGTGGGCATAAACGGTGCTGGCAAGACGACGACACTCGGAAAGATCGCCAATCAGCTCAGGCAGGACGGCAAGAAGGTCATCCTGGCCGCGGGAGACACCTTTCGCGCCGCGGCCGTCGAACAACTGAAGGCCTGGGGTGCTCGCAATGACGTGCCGGTGGTCGCTCAGCACACCGGCGCGGATTCGGCATCGGTGATTTTCGATGCCTGCGAGGCAGCACGCGCGCGCGGGATAGACGTAGTGCTCGCGGACACCGCAGGTCGTCTTCATACCCAAGGCGGGTTGATGGACGAGCTGAAGAAAATCCGCCGTGTCATCGGCAAATTCGACGCGACGGCACCACACGAGACGCTGCTGGTGCTGGACGCATCCATCGGCCAGAACGCCTTGATCCAGGCCCGCGAGTTCAAGAGCGCTACCGAGGTCACGGGGCTTGCCTTGACCAAGTTGGACGGTACCGCCAAGGGCGGCGTGCTGTTTGCGGTGGCCAAGGAGCTGGCCCTGCCGGTACGGTACATCGGGGTCGGCGAAGGCATTGACGATCTGCGTCCGTTCGAGCCGGGCCCATTCGTGCGGGCCATCCTCGAGAAGGCAGCCTGACAAACTCGCCCGGCAACCGGCACAGATGATTGAATTGATTGAGGCGCGCAAGCGCTATTCGGGTGGTCAGGTTGCTCTGGACGGCGTCAACCTGCGCGTCGATCCCGGCGACATGGTCTTCATCACCGGTCATTCCGGCGCCGGCAAGAGCACCTTGCTGCGACTGTTGATGCTCGCGGAACGTTGTAGTGGTGGTCAGGTCCGGGTCGGCGGCCGCGATCTCGCCCAGCTCAGGGGTTCGGCAGTAGCCCGCTATAGACGCAGCGTCGGTGTGGTCTTTCAGGATCATCGTTTGCTGATGGACCGAAGCATCGAGGAGAACGTGGCGCTGCCCCTGGTCATCTCGGGCTTTCCGTCGGATGAGATAGGCCGGCGGGTGCGCGCAGCCCTGGATCGCGTAGGCTTGCTGGCGAAGGGCCGCGCCTATCCGATTCAGCTCTCAAGCGGTGAGCAGCAGCGGGTGGGAATCGCACGCGCGGTCGTACACAAGCCGCCCCTGGTACTCGCCGATGAGCCGACCGGGAATCTCGACCCAGAGTTGAGTCAGGAGACGATTACGCTGTTCGAGAGGTTCAGCCAGGTTGGCGTGACGGTCATCGTGGCGACTCACGATCTCGGCTTGGTGCGCGCCATGGGACGGCGGCGGATTACCCTGCACCAGGGCATGATCGTAGATGACACCTTGCCGGCCTGAGTCTTCCGACGAACACTCGGTGACGGCCATCCGATGATCAGAGCGATGCAACGAATCCTGACAACGCGCCGCATTAGCGACGGGTCAGCAGGTGGCGCACGCGCCGGAAACTCGCGCTATCGGACCGGACACACGGGAAGCCTCCTCGAGACATTGCAGCGCATGGCTCGAGCACCGGTGGCAACCATCATGACCGTATTGGTGGTAGCGGTTGCGATGGCCCTGCCGGCCTGCGCCTACCTCAGTGTGGTCAATCTGGGTGGCCTGACACGGGGATGGAGTGGCGCATACAGCGTGTCCGCTTTCCTGGGCTCGGAGCTGGGCGAGAACGATGTACGGCGATTTGCGGCGGAGTTGCGCTTGCATCCCGACATCGGCCGGGTCGAGATCATCACGCCGAAGCAGGCCATGGCCGAATATGCGAACTGGTCGGGATTCGGCGACCTGACCGGTCTGCTGGACGGCGAGAATCCGCTTCCCCCGGTGCTGCTGATCGAACCACGTCCAGGGGAAGTCGACCTGATGCGACTGGAGGCTCTGCTCAAATCCCTGGAAGCACGACAGGAGATCGAGCTCGCTACATCGGATGCCGGCTGGCTGCTGCGGCTTGGCGCCATTCTTGCGCTTTGCGAGCGTGTGCTGGTCGTGGTGCTGGTGCTGATCGCTTTCGGTGTCACCGTCTTGGTCGGCAACACAGTGCGAGTCACGGTCGAGAATCGACGAGAAGAGATTGAGATATGCAAGCTGTTCGGCGCCAGCGATGGCTTCGTTCGACGGCCCTTTCTATATCAGGGTCTGGTGTTCGGGCTGCTCGGCGGGGCCACGGCCTTGCTGGCCGTCGAGTTGATCGTGCTGACTCTTTCCGGTCCTGTTCATGCGCTGGGTCGCGCCTACGACACGGTCATCGATATACATGGGCTGGATGTGGGGCTTGCGGCCGGCTTGTTGCTCGGCGGCGGCTTGCTTGGACTGGCCGGATCCTGGTTGGCAGTCGGTCGTCACCTGCGGGCTGTAGAGCCGGACTGACGTTTCGGCAATCGAGGTGAAGATACGTTAAGAGTGGCCGATGAACCCTTGGACGCTTTAGCACTCAAAAAGGGAAAGTGCTAATATTGGCCTATAACCTAGATGGGGGTCATGAAATGTCCAAGGCTCTACAACCACTCATGGCTTTGCCGGCAGGTAGTCTGGATGCCTATAGGCAGGCGGTGAACAGCGTCCCGATGCTGAGCCAGGAGGACGAACAGGAGCTGGCCACCCGCTTCAGGGATGATGACGACCTGCAGGCAGCCTGGCAGCTGGTGCTTTCGCACCTGCGCTTCGTCGTGAAGGTTGCTCGTGGCTATTCCGGTTACGGTCTGGCGGAGGCCGACCTGATCCAAGAAGGCAACATCGGGCTGATGAAGGCGGTAAAGCGCTTCGACCCCGAGCTGGGCGTGCGCTTGGTCTCATTTGCGGTACATTGGATTCGGGCAGAGATTCACGAGTTCATTCTGCGCAACTGGCGCATCGTCAAGGTTGCGACGACCAAGCCGCAACGCAAGCTGTTCTTCAACCTGCGTAGCGCCAAGAAGCGGCTGGGTTGGATGAATCAGGAGGAGATCAGTGAGGTTGCACGTGATCTCGGTGTCTCTTCCGAAGTCGTCATGGAAATGGAACAGCGGCTGAATGCGCACGATGCAGCCTTCGACGCCCAGCCGGACGTCGATTCGGAAAGTGAGCGTTTCGCCCCGGCGGCTTATCTGCAAGACACGTCCTATGAGCCGGCCGGTCTGGTCGAGGCGGCCGAGTGGGACAACCACATGCACGAGAAGCTCGGCGTAGCGTTGGAGCGGCTTGATGACCGCAGTCGCGAGATCGTCTCGGCGCGCTGGTTGCAGGATGAGAAGGCCACCTTGCAGGACCTTGCCGACAAGTACGGAGTCTCGGCGGAACGAATTCGCCAGCTTGAGAAGAATGCTTTCGCCAAGCTGCGACGGGGCCTGGAAGCCTGAGTAGACCGAGACGAAAACCGTCCTGGATCGAGTAGCCCGGCAAGACGCTCACCAAAGCCGGATGTGCTTCGCACATCCGGCTTTTTTGCATTGTGCGCCCGTTGGGTGCGCCCGGCCGGAGTTGAAAGTCCTCTACACACCCGGCAAGGGAGTATCAGCTGAGAGCAGGCGTCGGGAACACGCGCAGCGCCGATTAGGCCAGAAGGTTCATAGTCAGGAGCCGAGGAGGACCCCTCGGAGATGGCGACGCTGGCGCCGAGTCGGTCGCCACGGCCTGTGCGCGAACGAAAGCGGAAGCGGAAGCGAGCGCGCGAATGGAAGCCGGGTGTGGAGGCGGGATTACAGGCGTCTGCGGGACCGGACGCCGCGCAGACGGGTAGCTGAAGACAGTCGGCGACGACTGGCCGCGCGGATTCGGATGCTTTCTAGGCGCACTCGAACGCAGCCTGTGTCACAGCCTCGAACGACTCAAGGCGTCACTTTGTTGCTCGATGCCGTGCATCGACTCCTGCGCGCTTCATGAACCGCCGGAGGCGGAACCGAATGTCCGGTGTTTGGGAAGGCGGCGGGAACGACCTCGCCTTCTACCCGATTCCATTGCCTGCCCAAATAGGAGTAAGACGAGGGCGAAACAGCTGCTGAGGGAGAGAGATGACGGCGTGCGACTACAGTAGGTAGTGGTCGATCAGCAGGGCCGCGAAAAGTGCCGCGAGGTAGTAGATGGAGAATGCGAAGACCTTCATCGGGCGAGTGCCATCGCGGCCAGCGTAGAGCAGCCACGCCTGATAGAGGAAGCCTGCATCCAGCACCAGCGCCGCAAACAGGTAGGCCAGACCGCTCATGCCGGTGATGAAAGGCAATAGCGATACGATAGCCAGGATGATCGTGTAGTAGATCACCTGGAGCTTGGTATACGCCTCACCGTGCGTGACCGGCAACATCGGTATGTCCGCCTTCGCGTATTCTTCACGGCGATGAATGGCCAGTGCCCAGAAGTGTGGAGGCGTCCAGGCGAAGATGATCAAGAACAGCAGCAGGGCATGCGGATCCAGCGCGCCCGTGACGCTGGTCCAGCCCAACACCGGCGGCATCGCACCGGCGGCACCACCAATGACGATGTTCTGCGGCGTTGCCCGTTTCAGATAGACCGTATAGATGACGGAATAGCCGACCATCGAAGCCAGAGTCAGGAACGCGGTCAGCACGTTGACCGTGGCCGCCAGCAGCATCGTACCGGCGATGCACAAACACCAAGCGAACAGCCACGCGTTTTGACGGGTCACGCGACGCCCGGGCAGCGGACGCCGCTGCGTGCGATCCATCAGCTCATCGATACGGGCGTCGATGATCTGGTTGAAGGCAGCCCCCGCCGCCGATGCGAGCCCGATGCCGATCGTGCCGAAGACCAGCGCGTCCAGAGGTACCAGCCCGGGCGTAGCCAGGAACATGCCGACCACCGCCGTGAAGACCAGCATCACCACCACCTTCGGCTTGCAAAGCTGCACGTAATCCCGCCACAGGGGAGTAGCTGGGGTGGTAATCAGATTCTCTCGAGGTTGGATGGTGCTCACGTCTGGATTCTAGATCGTGGGAGGTGGGTGCGCAGCCCTGGCTCGTGAATGCGAGAACACTGACACGGCTCAGGCCGGTGATGCTTGCGGTGACGCTTCCGGGGTTCCTCGCTCATGTTGAGCAAGCCCTGCCGTATGGTACATGGCCAACACCAGCAGCAATAGCAATGCCGCCCCGCCAGTGTGCGCGACTGCCACCAGTAGGGGCAGGCCCAGCACCACGTTGCTGATACCAAGGCTGATTTGGATGCCGACCCCAGCAACCAGCACGGCACCTAGCTTCTTCAACGCTCCGCCCTGGCGGATCGCCGCCCAGGCGGTCGCGAGCAAGAGCACGAGCACGGTGAGGGCACCAAGTCGGTGCAGGAAGTGGATCGTGACCCGGGCCGTGTTCCCTAGAACGCCCCCCTCATAGTTCACGCCAAGGCCACGCCAGGGCCGGAGCGCTTCAGAGAGATGTAGCTCGGGTATGAGCTGACCCTGGCAGGTCGGAAAGTCCGGGCAGGCGAGCGCTGCATAGTTCGTGGACGTCCAGCCGCCGAGGATTATCTGCGCGAGCAGCACGGTCGCGCTCAGTGTGATGAGCAGTCGGGTCCCCCCGGTCGCAGATGCTGGGCTGATTCTGGCAGCACGGACATCTCGTACATTGCCGGCACGCAGGTAGGTCAGGAACAAGAGCACGAAGGTAAGGATACCGCCGATCAGGTGGCCGGTGACGACGATGGGTTTCAATAGCAGGGTGACCGTCCACATGCCAAGCATGCCTTGGAAGATGACAAGTCCGACAAGCAACAGCGCAAGCCGCGTGGGCACACCCGGTGTACGGCGGCAACGCCAGGCGATGAGCGCGGTCGCCAGGATGATGAGGCCAAGGGTAGAGGCGAGATAACGATGGATCATCTCCAGCCATGCCCGCGTCACATCAACCGGGCGATGCGGGAAGCTGGCGTTTGCCTCGCTGATCGCCGCTTCGGATTGCGGCACGACCAACTTACCGTAGCAGCCCGGCCAGTCCGGACAGGACAAGCCGGCGTTCGACAGTCTCACGTAGGCGCCGAAGATAATGACCAGAAAGGCCAGGGCGGCGCCGAGCAGGGTAAGGGTGCGGATTGCGCGGATGGGGCTCATTGTTCGATTTTGGAGATGCGAAGCAGACGTTCGAGATCCTTGAGAACGGGGGATGCTGGCGTGTCGATCGGATAATGCAGGACGGCATAACGTCTCGGGTCGACCACAAGGAGAGTCGGCGCAGGGGACGCGGACAGAAGGCGTTCCAGACCGCCGCTCACCACATATCTGGGTAGAAACCGTGGATCGGATGATGCTGCCACGCTTGCGTCCGGCTGACTTGGCAGAACCCAGATGGCCTGAGCACGCTCGGCACGTCGGCCCAGTGCCGGGATGACCTTACGGAGTTCGTTCTGCGCTGCCAGACACGCCTGTTCACAGGGCATCGACCCCAGATAGACCAGATTCCAGAGCTTGTGTACAGCCTCCGGATCGTTGGACATGGGCTCGAGCGGCGCCAGCCCCTCGAGTTGAATTGCCGGGTCGTACAGCGTGCCGCGATTCACCTGGCCGAATGGCAGCCAGTCCGGACGAAACACGTTGAGCACATAGGCGAGCAGGATTGGCGCAAAGAACAGCGCGAACAGGCCTATCAACACCCAGCGACCCCGGGGGTTACCCGTAGCCGAGCTGGGCGCGGTCGTGGTTTCGGATGCGGACCTATTGGACATGTCTCGTCCGTCTGTTGACTACGATGGCGATCACCACCAGCGCCAGCGCCATGGTGAACCACTGCAAGGCATAGGCTCGATGTCGGTCCGGGGTGACGTTCTGGTGCGGTTGCCAGGCGCGGACGTAGCCATGCTCGAGTTCCGGGTCTAGAAGCAGTTGTGCGGGAAGCACCGCACTACCGTCCAGAGCGCGCTCGATTTCCGATGCGTCCAAGCGTTGAACTACTTTGGGCCAGCCAGAACGTTCAAAGCCGTCCGCTCCGAGCAGTAGACCCGGACGCGGAAATCGCCACAGGCGACCACTGAAGGTACCTACCGACGGAGGCGGATCCAACTGCGGCTTGACCGACCGATCGGCGGGCGCCGGTATCCACCCGCGGTTGACCAGAATCCGGGCCCCACCGAGGTCGAGCAGCGAAAGCACATGGTACCCCGCGCGGCCGTCATGGGTACGGTTGTCGAGCAGGAATTGCCGATCCCGGTCAAATTCACCAGCCACCAGCACATGCCGGTACATCCAGGATTCTGGAGGCCCGGTCAGGAGGTCGGAAAGTGACGGCGCGTCGAGCCGGAGCGCGGGGCCGGTCGCGGTGTCGAATGCGTCGAGCTCGAGTTGCTTTTCGTCCGCCCGGCGCAGTTGCCAGAATCCGAGCGAGACGAAAAGCACGAGCAGAGCGAGGCCAGTCGCCCAGGGCAACACCCGGAGCAATACTTTCATGGCGCTTGGGACCTGCGTTGACGAGGGTCAGTGCGCGGGCATGATGACGAGCGGTGAATGCGCACAGACGGTACAGTTCGAAGCCTACATGCGGAGTAGCTTCGTTGATGTCCAAAGTACTCGTGATTGGAATCTTCTGCTTGATTGTCGCGTCTCTGGCAAGCGGCGCTTTGACACTCGTTCGCGGTCGCGAAGGCGACTCGAAGAAGATGGCAAAAGCGCTGACGATGCGGATTTCTCTTTCGATCGCGCTGTTCATCCTGCTCTTCCTGCTCT
Organism: Gammaproteobacteria bacterium; assembly: GCA_020444775.1. The sequence goes on along the minus strand of JAGRHX010000614.1, from coordinate 505 downwards.
GGGCGGCCGGTGTAATCCAACCGCACTCGGCGTTCTAGCAGTGACTTGAACAAGGCCGTTGCAGCAGCCTGACGGTGACGCCAGGGGCTGCGCGGGGAATCATGCGGCAGATTACGATCAGGACGGGCCCCTCACGCCGAGGAGTTGGCCGAGGTGGCAAGTCTTCAACTCATGAGACAACGTAAGCTCACGACTGCCCGACCGACTTAGAGTCGGGCCAGCTAGCAGGAGGAAGCTGACAGTCGCCGTCGAAGCGTGGAAGGCGCGCCGCGAAACCTCGAGCGTTCCGCGGCGCGTGCAAGGCATCAAGCGCTCACAGCCAGTAGACGAAGATGAACAAGCCGAGCCACACCACGTCGACGAAGTGCCAATACCAGGCAGCCGCCTCAAAAGCGAAGTGATGCTTGCTGTTGAAGTGGCCCTTCATGCCGCGGAACATGACGAAAAGCAGCATGAGCGCGCCGACGGTGACATGCAGCCCGTGGAAGCCGGTGAGCATGAAGAA
>JAGRHX010000613.1 GCA_020444775.1 Gammaproteobacteria bacterium | reverse complement strand
CTCGGGCATGGCCGCGATCCTACGCGCGCGCGGCGGGCGATGGGCACCGGCAAAACCTACGAGAAGGCAATCCGTGGCAGCCCGGCGCCGCGCGCCCGGCCGCCAGCCGGGTTCAATGCGATCCGCTGTCATCCAATCCGTACACCGCGCGTGCCGCCTCGACGCTGACCAGTCCGTCGGCCAGATCCCTGCGCACCGCATCCGGGTCGCGCTTGTGCGGATCGCCATAGCCACCGGCACCGGCCAGTCTGAAGCTCACCAGATCGCCGCGCCGCAGCTCACAGACCGCCTTGGATCCGAGCTCGGTGCTCTCACCGTCACGCACCAGCAGGGTTCGGGCGCGCGCGCCGGCGTGTCCGCCGAACACCCCGTACGGCGCGTGCAGATGTCGATCGCCGAGCAGCGTCATGGTCGCCTTGGCGCTCAACAGCTCGATGTCCTTGCGCAGGCCACAGCCGCCACGGTAGGTGCCGGCGCCACCGGAGTCGGGGATCAGCTCCAGCCGCCGGATCCGTACCGGATTGTTGGTCTCGTGCACCTCGACGGGGATGTTGCGGCAGTTGACCACCGGCGCGAGCGCTTCAGGACCGTCGGACCAGGCCCGGGCCCCATAGCCGGCGAAGCCGAGGTCGTACATGACGAAGGGCTCGCCGGTGCGCTCGTCGATCCCACCGATGTTCGGATTGCTCCAGTGCGAGAAGGCGCCCATGGCCCGTTCCGGCAGCGCCTTGCTCAAGGCACCGTTGAGCGCATCGAAGATCCGGATCTGCACGGTCGCCCTGCCGCCGCTGGCCGCCGGGAAACGCGGATTGAAGAACGAGCCTTCGCGGGCCCGCGTGGTGATCGGCCGGATGCCGCCGGCATTGTGCGGCAGCAGCGCGTCACAGAAGACCTTGATCGCGAACACCGTGTAGGCGCGGGTGTAGTTGATGTAGGCATTGAGCGCCGCCGGCACCTGATCGCTGGAGCGGGAGAAGTCGACCTCGATGCTGTCGCCCTCGACCTTGACGTCCACGCAGACGTGGATGGTCTCGGTGTCGGGCCCGTAGTCGTCCAGGCAATCATCGAAGCTGTAGACCCCGTCCGGGATCCCCGCGATCAGCTCGCGCATGCGCTGCTCACTGGCCGCGAGAATCGCATCTGAGCACGCCTCCAGGCGTGCCGCGCCGTGCTGTTCGAACAACGCCTGCAGACGGCTCACCCCGGTACGGTTGGCGTTCAGCTGCGCGTTGAGGTCACCCCGCACCTTCTCTGGAATACGCACGTTGGACAGGATCATACGCAATAGATCCGGGTCGAAACGACCCTCCTTGACCAGGCGTATCGGCAGGATCCGCAGACCCTCCTGAAAGGCTTCGACCACACCGTGCACACGCTGCGAGCCGGGCGCCGCGCCACCGACGTCCACATGGTGGGCGGCGTTCACCACGAACCCGGCGATGCGCTCGGCCACGAACACCGGACTGACCAGGAAGCAGTCCGGGAAGTGACCGGAGCCTAGAAACGAATCGTTGAGGAAGATACCGTCACCGGGGCGCAAGGTATCGACCGGAAAATACTCGAGCACCGTGCGCACCACGTAGGGCATGGAGCCCAGATGCCCGGGTGTGAAGTTGCCCTGCGCGATCAGACGCGCCCGGGCATCGAACACCCCGGTGGAGAAGTCGTCACCCTCGCGAACCGCCTCGGAGAAGGCGGTGCGACGCAGGGTCGAGCCCATCTCCTCGGCCACCGACAGCAACGCGTTCCAGACCACCGTCAAGGTGATCGGATCGACCTCCGGGCTCGGCTGCTCGCCGCCGACGGCATGCGCCTGGGTCTGGCTCATCGCGACGTCCTCCTGCTGACTGCTGCTCATGCTCGTTCGCTCCGCGCCGGCTCCGCGTCGTTGCCGGTCTCGATGACGATGTGGCCACTCTTGCTGACGCTGGCCCGCATCCGCGGTGGGACCACGATGGTCGCCTCTGGGTCCTCGACGATTGCCGGTCCCGCCAGATGCATGCCCGGGCGTAGATCGCGACGGTCGTGGATCGCGGTGTCCAGATAGTCGTCGTGCTCGGGAAACCAGGCCCGGCGCCGCGCACGTACCGGAGCCTCGCCGCTTGCACGCTCGTCGCCAGCCAGCATCAAGGTGTCATCGGCGGTCGCCGGCAGGGT
>JAGRHX010000612.1 GCA_020444775.1 Gammaproteobacteria bacterium | reverse complement strand
GGGCTCGCCGACGCCCGCTTCTTCGAACGGATGAAGCCGGGCACGCTGCTCATCAACGTGGCCCGCGGCTCGCTGGTCGACGAGCAGGCCCTGCTCGACGGACTGCAGCGCCAGCAGCCCGCGCACGCCGTCCTGGACGTCTTCCAGACCGAGCCCCTGCCGACGGTCAGCCCGCTGTGGAGCCACCCTCAGGTGACGGTGACCGCGCACACCTCGAACGCCGGCAGCGGCACGCGAAACCGCGGCGACGAGCTGTTCCTGAGCAATCTCGAGCGCTTCCTGTCCGGCCGGCGTCTGCTCGACGAGGTCGAGAGCCTGTAGTAGAGCCCTACAGGAGGCGCTTGTCAGCCTCTTGCCCAATGGCATTCCGGATGTGCCAGCGTAGTCGGCGGCGTAAGTCGTTGACTTCGCGAGCAAAGCGAAAAACGCATTCGCGCTTGGCGCTGCTCCTTCATTGCATGGATGGGATGGTTCAGCGCTTCCCGGTTCCTGGCGTACCTCGGCACGGACCTGGTTTGCAGGGTGTCCTCCAGGGCCCTGTCCGGCGGCGCCCCCGATCGCCCTGGCGGCGCCTCCTTTCTGCCAGATTCCGGTCGATACTGTAGACCTCGACCACAACAGGGCGGACGACACCGGCTGGCAGCGGCGGTTCCGGCTTCGAATCGAAGGCGGATGCGGTTCGGTTGCCCCGGCGGAGCGGAGGCAACGGCATGAAGGTTCTCGCACTGGTATCGGCCGCGCTGCTGGCGCTGGCAACGTCGCTGGCGCCAATCGCCGCGGCCAGCGACAAGGCTGAAGCGACCAATGGCCGGGTCGAGACCCGAACCGAGGCCAGAACCGAGGCCCGCTTGGCCCGAACACCGGGCGAAGCGCTACGCGTGGTCCGGGTCACGCCTACTGGCGAGGACGTGCCCGCGACTCGCCAGGTGGTCATCCAGTTCAACCGACCGGTCGTGCCACTCGGTCGCATGGAACGCGGCGCCGACGAGATTCCGATCAGCATCGAGCCGGCGCTGGCCTGTCAATGGCGCTGGCTGGACACCAGCGCGCTCGCCTGCCAGCTCGACGAGCGCAACGCCACCAGGCTCGCGACCCGCTATCGGGTGCGCATCGAGCCGGGTATCCACGCTGAGGACGGTCAGACGCTGGCCGCACCGGTGACCTACAGCTTCATCACCGAACGACCACGTGCCGAGTACGCCTCCTTCATCACCTGGCGGGCACCCGGCGTGCCGGTGCTGCGCGTGGTCTTCAATCAGCCGGTCGACCCCGACTCGGTACGCGACCGTCTGCATCTGTATCCGACCCTGCCAGCCACCGCGCCGGACGCCCGTGCCGAGCCCGACCGGTCGGCGGGTGTAGCGCTCGAGCTGTTCAGCAACGATCAGGCCGGCTACAAGGCGGCACGTGACGAGGCCGACGAAGCCGAGCTCGCCGCGGTGCGCGCGGCGGTGCGCCGACCGGCACGCGTGTGGCTGGTGATGCCCAGGCAGGCACTACCCCAGGACAGCAGCGTGGTGCTGGTCGCACAAGCCGGCCTGACCGGCCCACAGGGTAAAGAATCCAGCGTCGCCAGCAGTCAGGTCGTGCGCTTCGATACCTTTCCAGCGTTCCGCTTCCTCGGCGTGCGCTGCACGCGCTTCGAGCGCGACGAGGAAGTGACTATCAGCCCCGATACGCCCCTCGAGCGACAGCCACGCTGCGACCCGATGCAGGGCTACTCGCTATTGTTCTCCACCCCGGTGCTTAACAGCACGATTGCCCGGCAGCTGCGCTTCCAACCCGACCTGGCCGCGGGACGCCAGAACTTCGAGCCCTGGCAGAACCGCTCCGACTACACCCGACTGGACCGCCATCACTCGCGTGATGACCTCTACGCGGTTCATCTACCGGTGCTGCTACAGGCCTTCCAGACCTACAGTCTCAGCGCCGACGCGCAGTCCATCGTCGACGAGTTCGGTCGACCCCTACCAGCGCCCATCCAGATGCAGTTCATGACCGCGCATCGACGTCCGGGTTTCCAGCTACCCCATGAACGGGCCGTGCTGGAGCGTCACAGCGACAGCGAGGTACCCATCTATCTGACCAACCTCGAGCGCCTGGACCTGCGCTATCGTAGCCTCGAGCCGGATGGCCCGAAGCCCCCCCGCGAGCTGGTCAGGCAGGTGCCGCGTCCCACCGACATCGCCTACGCGCATCCGATCGGAATACGCGATCTGCTCGACGGCGGCTCGGGCGCGGTCAGCGGTCAGGTGACCAGCACGCCGAAGATGCTCCACGATCCCGAACAGACCTTCTTTGCCCAGGTCACGCCCTACCAGGTGCTGGTCAAGATCGGTCACTTCAGCTCAATTGCCTGGGTCACCGATATGCGCAGCGGTGAGCCGGTGATCGACGCGCGCCTGCTTATCTACCAGGACCGCTACAACCGGCTCGACGGTCCGGGCGCGGATGCACTGGGTCCGTTCATCACCGACGCTGACGGTGTCGCCCGACTGCCCGGTAGCGAGCAGCTCGATCCGAAGCTCGAGCTGCTCAACCAGTACAACGACGACGCAGCACGTCTGTTCGTGCAGGTCCGTAAAGGGGCGGAGATGGCGCTGCTGCCGCTCGACGCAGGCTTTCACGTCTGGCCCAGCGGCGTCTATCTACAGACCCGCGAGCAGCTCGGGCACCTGCGTGCCTGGGGCACCACCGCTCAAGGCGTGTACCGGGTCGGCGACCGCGTCGACTACAAGCTCTACGTGCGCCAGCAGGACACCCACACGCTGGTGCCGGCGCCGCGCGACGGCTATCTGCTCAGCGTGACCGATCCCAAGGGTGAACCCCTGTTCAAGGACCACCCCGTATCACTGTCCGAGTTCGGGGCCTACGCCGACAGCGTCCAGATCCCGCAGGGCGCGCCGGTCGGCTGGTATCGCTTCTGGCTGCGTCGTGCCGACAGCGATGTGGAACTGGTGCCCCTGCGTGTGCTGGTCGCCGACTTCACGCCGTCGCCGTTCAAGGTCGAGACCACATTGAACGGCGACATGTTTCAGCCCGGCGATACCCTGGAGATGGAGATCGAGGCGCACCTGCACGCCGGTGGCCCATTCACCGCCGGCGAGACCCGCACCCTGGTGCGACTGGAGGCGGACTCGCTGCGCACCGAGCACCCGGTGGCACAACGCTTCTACTTCGACACCAGCACGCCCGACCATTACGGCTGGCAGACCCTCTATCAAACCGAGAACCGGCTCGACGACCACGGCCGCCAGAGCCTGAGTTTCACCCTGCCCGACAGCCCCGTCATCCATGGTCGCCTGCAGGTCGAGGGTAGCGTGCTGGACGACCGTGGAAAACGGGTCGCGGCCCTGGCCACCGCGCGTTTCACCGGTCGCGACCGCTACGTCGGCCTGAACAACACGAGCTGGCTGTACCGCGAGGATCAACCGGCACGGGTCGAGTATCTGGTCGTGGATCGTGCCGGTATGCCGGTGAGCGGCACCGAGGTCAGCCTCAAGTTCGAGCGACTCGATACCTACGCGGCCCGGGTCAAGAGTGCTGGCAACGCCTATGTGACACGCTTCGAGCACAAGTGGGTGCCGGTCGGCGAGTGCACCGCAGTCGCCGAGGCCGAGCCCGGCAGCTGCCAGTTCACCCCCGATCGAGCCGGCAGCTACCGTAGCATTGCCAGCATCAACGACACCCGTGGCCGCGCGCACAGCACCACCTTGCAGGCCTGGGTGGTTGGCCAGAGCACGGCGCTGTGGACCGAGCCGGATGGCGCGGCGCTGCAGATCGTCCCGGAGAAGACTCGCTATCAGGTCGGCGACACCGCCCGTTACATGATCCGTAATCCGTTACCGGGTGCGCTCGCCCTGATCACGGTCGAGCGCTACGGGGTGCTGCGCAGCTGGTTGCAACGTTTCGATTCGTCCACACCAGTGGTGGAGTTCGAGGTGAAACCGGACTTCCTACCCGGTTTCTACCTGTCTATAAGTCTCGTCTCGAAACGGGTCGACGCACCGCTGCCCGAGCGGGGTCAGGTCGACCTGGGCAAGCCGACCAGTCGCTATGGCTACGTCCAGGTGCCGGTCGACGACCCGTACAAGATGATTGACGTGACCGTGAAGACCGCACAACCCGTGTACAAGCCGCGGGAGACCGTCGAGGTCGAGGTACGGGCCCGGGCGCGCCATCCGCTGGGCGAGCCCATCGAGCTGGCGGTCGCGGTGCTGGACGAATCGGTGCTCGATCTGATCGCCGGGGGCAGCGCCTACTTCGACCCCTATGAGGGCTT
>JAGRHX010000611.1 GCA_020444775.1 Gammaproteobacteria bacterium | reverse complement strand
TCGCTGGTGAACTGGATGCGCTGGAAGCCGAGCCCGAGCAGGCGTGCGAGGAGGTGGGCGAGGGTGGTCTTGCCGACCCCGGGCAGATCCTCGATGAGCAGGTGACCGCGCGCGAGCAGGCAGGTGAGCGCCAGCTTGATCTCGTGGTTCTTGCCCAGGATCACGCGGTTGGCGGCACTGATCACGGCCTGCGCCTGGCTGTGCGTGGTGGCGGTCGCGCTGACGGCACGTTCGCGGAGTTGCATCGCGTCCTCTCGGTGTTGTCGGGGTGGTGAGCGCCTTCAGACGTCGCCGACCGGCGCCGCTATCCTGTGCGCGATGCGCGTGTGCGCCGGTGCCGCGCGACGGCCGCGCCTGTACACTGACTCGGCGCGTGCGGCGAAAAGCTTAACCCGGAATTCTCACGCCTGTCCGTCGTGACGGCGGTTGCGAGCATCGCCCGGGTCGGTGGCGGACCGGCGGTCGCGGCAGGCGGCGGACGAGCGGTCCGGCTCGAACCGATTCCGCACGGTCGGGCGGCCCGGTGAGGCGCAGTTCGCCGCGGAGTTGGTACCGGCGTAGGCGGGGAGAGCGGGGAAAGCCATGCACAAGTACGATTTCGTGGTCATCGGCAGCGGGCCGGCCGGCCAGCGCGCGGCCATCCAGGCCGCCAAGCTCGGCCGCTCGGTCGCGGTCGTCGAGCGCTCGTTCAGTATCGGTGGCGCCTGCGTGCACACCGGCACGATCCCGAGCAAGACGCTGCGCGAGGCGGTGCTGTACCTGTCCGGCTGGCGCCAGCGCGGCTTCTACGGCCGCAGCTACCGGGTCAAGGAGCGCATCACCGCCGAGGACCTGATGCAGCGCCTCGACATCACCATCCGCCACGAGATCGAGGTGCTGATGCACAAGCTGCATCGCAACTTCGTCGATACCATCGCCGGCACCGCCAGCTTCGAGACCCCGCACCGCCTGCGCATCGCGATCAACGACGAGGACTCGCGGGTGATCGAGGCCGAGCGCATCCTCATCGCCAGCGGCTCGCGGCCCTACCATCCACCCAACGTGCCGTTCGACTGCCCGAGCGTGGTCGACAGCGACAACATCCTCACCATGACCGAGCTGCCGCGCACCCTGGTGGTGGTCGGCGCAGGGGTGATCGGCGTCGAGTACGCCTCGATCTTCAGCGCGCTCGACATCGACGTCACCCTGGTCGACGGCCGCGACGACATGCTCGGTTTCCTCGACCGGGAAATCGTCGACGAGTTCGCCCATCACCTGCGTGATCGCGGCGTGTCGCTGCGCCTCGGCGAGACCGTCGAGACGGTCGAGGTGATCAACGACAAGCAACTCACGGTCTGCCTGGCGAGCGGCAAGCGCATCCGCGCCAACATGGTGTTGTTCGCCTCGGGGCGCGAGAGCAACACCGACACCCTGCGCCTGGAGAACGCCGGGCTCGACACCGACGAGCGCGGCCGCCTGGTGGTCGACGGCCATTTCCGCACCCAGGTGCCGCACATCTATGCCGCGGGCGACTGCATCGGCTTCCCGGCCCTGGCCTCGACCTCGATGGAGCAGGG
>JAGRHX010000610.1 GCA_020444775.1 Gammaproteobacteria bacterium | reverse complement strand
TCTTTCCCTACACGACGCACCCGAACGGGTCGCGCCCATGGCCTGGATCCTGGTCGACCAGGACGGCCGGCGCTTCATGAACGAGTACAGTCCGTACGTGCAGGACACCGGTCATCGTGACATGGAGCCCTACGATCCCGGCACCCTGCGCTTTCCCCGGGTGCCGTGCTGGTGCGTGTTCGACGACGCGGGTCGGGCGCTCTATCCGATCGGTTCGCCGGTGCTCAACGACCTCGACCCGTCGGTGCACTACGACTGGAGCCAGGACAACCGCAAGGAGCTCGATAACGGTCTGTTGCAGCGCGCAGACAGCCTCGAGGAATTGGCCGCGCACATGGGCGTGGCGCCTCAGGTGCTGGCACAGACGATTGCGAACTGGAATGCGTTGGTCGAGGCAGGCGACAGCGATCCGCTGGGCCGGCCGGCAGCCTCGATGCGACGTATCGACCAGCCACCTTTTTACTGCGGTCAGATGTGGCCGGTCGTGAGCAACACCCAGGGCGGCCCGCGTCACGATCCCGAGCAACGGGTATTGAATCCATACGATGAGCCGATCGTCGGACTCTACGTGGCCGGCGAGCTGGGCAGCATATGGGGCAGCCTGTACACCTCCGGCTGCAATCTGGCTGAGTGCTTCATCACCGGGCGGATCGCCGGTGAGCATGCCGCAGGACGCTCAGGGCCGGCTTGAACGCGGCTCATGGGCCGATAGCCGTCGCCCGGCTCGGGCCGGGCGCACGGTTTCAGCCGAGCAGCTTTGCCAGCGCCGGGCGCAGCGCCGTCTTCTGCTCCAGTCCGAAGCCCGGCGCGTCGGTCGGCCGTACCCGATCCGCGCCGACCGCGCACTCCGGCGGATAGCCACCGAAGGGCTGGAACACGCCGGGATAGGCCTCGCAGCCACCCAGACCCAGTCCCACCGCGATGTGCAGATTGATGAGATGACCGCCGTGCGGATGCGCGTTGCGCCGGTCGAAGCCATGCGCTTCCAGCATCTGCACGATCCGTGCGTACTCGGTGAGCCCGTAGCACAGTCCCGGATCCATCTGGAAGATGTCCAGATCCGCGCGCATGCCGCCGTAGCGCAGCAGGTTCAACACCTCGGCGGCGGCGAACAGGTTCTCACCGGTCGCGACCGCCCCCGCGTAGGTCTCGGTGATCCGGCGATTCAGCTCGTAGTCCAGCGGATCGCCCATCTCCTCGATCCAGCGAAGCGAATAGGGCTCCAGGGCCCGGGCATAGCCCAGCGCCGTGTCCAGATCGAAACGCCCGTTGGCATCCACCGCCAGCCGCTGGCCGTCGCCCGCGACGCTCGAGGCCGCCTCGACCCGCGCCAGGTCGGTGGCCAGCGCCGCGCCGCCGATCTTCATCTTGTAACGGCTGTAACCGAGGTCTCGGTAGCGGGCGATCTCATCGCGTAGGCGTTGCAACCCGGCGTCCGCGTGATCGTCGGGGTAGTAATAACCGCCGGCCGCGTACACAGGGACGCCCTCGGCATCGACCGCACGGCCAAAGTGGCGGGCGATGCTCACATACGCGGGCTCGTCGTCGAGCTTGGCGTTCAGATCCCAAAAGGCCAGCTCCACTGCAGCCATCGCGCAGGCCCGGTCGCCGTGCCCACCGGGCTTCTCGTCACGCAGACCCAGCGCCAGCACGCGTGCCGGATCGAAGCGTCGGCCATCGTCGTCGAGCAGCGCCGCCATTGGCGCGTTGCGCAAGCGCGGCAGGATCCGCTCGCGCAGCAGCCCGCTCTGCGCGAAGCGTCCGATCGAGTCGAAACCGATCCCGCAAAGCGGCCGCCCGTTGCGGATCACATCGGTCTGAACCGCGACCAGCGAGACGGTATGCGCGGCGAAATTGACCATGGCATTGGCGATGTTGCCCTGAAGCGGCACCGCCAGCTCACGGATATCGATAATCCGCATCAGCGCTCCGACCGGCCGACGATCACGACAGGCAGGCGTCCAGCGCGGCCAGGGTCTTGGCGTCGAGCGCGGCCTTGTCCGCGCGCGCATTGTCCTCGACCTGCTCGGCGCGCTTGGCGCCGGCGATCACCGAGGCCACCGCCGGCCGTGACAGCAGCCATTGCGTGGCGCCGTGGGCCAGCGACACGCCGAGTGGATCGACGACGGCCTTGAGCCGGTCGACGATGTCCATGTTGCGCTGATAGGCCTCGGCATCGAAGGCGCCGCTGCGCTGCCGCCAGTCGTTGGCACCGAGCTGGAAGTCGCGCTGGTACTTGCCGCTCAACAACCCGTAGGCGAGCGGTCCCCAGGGTATGAAGGCGATGTCGTTGGCCGCGCAGAACGGCAGCACCTCGGCCTCGACCTGGCGCTGCAGCATGTTGTACTGCGACTGCAGGGCGTCCACCGGCCCCGCGCGCATGGCGGCTTCGATCTGCGGGACCTCGAAGTTCGACACGCCGGCGGCGCGGATCAGCCCCTCCTGCTTGAAGCGCATCAGCTCACCGAAAGCCTCCTCCGGTGGGGTGCTGCCATCCCAGCGATGGATGTAGTACAGGTCCACGTGGTCCACGCCCAGACGCTTCAGGGATGCCTGCAGGGCGCGGCGCAGATAGGCCGGGCTGTTGTCCACACCGGTGCCCGCGTCGCCGAACAGGATGCCGCCCTTGGTGGCCAGCACCACCCGTTCGCGGCGCCCCTGCAGGGCCTTGCCGACCAGCTCCTCGGAGCGCCCGGCGCCGTAGACATCGGCGGTATCGATGAATGTAATACCGCTGTCGACGGCGCGTTGCACGAGCCGCACGCCCTCGTCCTCGTCGACCTGCTCGTACAGGTTGTGTCCGCCGACATAATTGGTACCCAGCCCGATCGTGCTGATCTGGATGCCGGACCGTCCGAGTGCTCTGCTGTGCAAGGTGATCTCTCCTTCACCGGATTGTGGCGAGGATGGTACCCGATATGCCGTGCCCACGACGCCGGTGTAGGTGGTGCGCAGTCGGGACGCTTGTGGGAGAGCAGGTCGACGTTCACGCGGTCGACGAGGCTTTCGCGCGTGTTCGAAGCAGCGAGAGATCGCTTGCGGTGCCGGTTCAGTGCGTCATCTCACCTCGAGCTCGCGGTGCTCTCGCAGGGCGCGACGTCAGCCGATGGCGTCCATGAATGCTGCGGGCGTCACTATCGACAGACCGCGGAAAGGATGTAGCTCCAGAAGATCGGAATCACCGGTTACCAGCAGGTCCGCGCGACCGGCGATCGCAGTCTCCAACAGCTTGTCGTCGTCAGGGTCCCGGCACACGTGGACCGCACCCGTGATTGCCGTCCATTCGGCAACGGCTGCAAGCTCGACCAGGAAGGTATGGCGGGTGGATTCGCTGACATAGCGGTCGAACTTTTCACGCATCAAGCGGGTCGCGAGCTCTTCGAAGGTCTCGTCGCAAAAGAGCAGTACCCCGGTCTCCACGACGTGCTTCAGGACCGCCCAGGGCTTTCCGGTGGCGATCAGTGCCGCGCTGATGAGCACATTGGTATCGAGGACGACACGCTCAGCGGTCATCCGCTAACAGCTCATCGAGCACCTCCTCGGTGAGGCCAGCCGCGGCGGCCTCCTGTTGCATTCGGCGCACCGACTCCAACAAGCTGGCACGCGCGGCGCCTCGCATACGCTCGTAGTCCTCGACGGACAGGACCACGGCCGCGGGACGGCCTTGTTTGGTGACGGTTACCGGTTCGCGTTGCGCGGCCTCCAGGAGCTGGCCGAAGCGATTCTTGGCTTCGATAGCAGAGATGGTCTTCATATAGCTGAAATAGCCGTTATGACTGAAATAAGCATACCATCTCATCTCAGTGCAGACGTACCAGACACTCGATGCACCCTGGCACCATTGCTTGATTCACAGGAGTAGCCTCACCCACGTGAAGACCTTACTGGCGCAGGTCAGCGGGCACGGCCTGGGGCACTGGGGGCAGACCGCGCCGGTGCTCGCCGCCCTGCAAGCGCTGCAACCCGAGCTGCGCATCGTGGTCCGCAGCGCCATCGACGAGCGCCTGATCCGGGCGCGTCTGCCGTCGGTGGACGAGGTGCGGCATTGCGATTCGGACCGGGGCCTGGTGATGAGCTCCGCGGTCGGGGTGCTTGTGGCAGAAAGTCATCGCAACTATCTGCGCGAGCTGGCCGACTGGGAGCGGCTCGTCGGCGAGGACTGCGCGGTGATCGAGGACGTGCGTCCGAACCTCGTGCTGTCCAACGTCGGCTATAGGGTGCTGGCGGCGGCCGCGCGTCTGGGCGTGCCGGCCATCGCGATGTCGTCGCTGAACTGGGCGGACGTCTACCGAAGCTATGCGCGGCAGCTCCCCGACTGGCGGCGGGTGCACGACAACATGCGCGCCGCGTATGCCGGAGCGGAACCCTTCATTCGCCTGCAGCCCGGCATGCCCATGCCGGCCCTGGAGAGGATCGTCGACGTCGGACCGGTGGCGGCCCGACACCACGCCTCGGCGGCCGAGGTGGCGCGAGTCCGGGCCACGCTGGGCTGCGGTCCCGGTGAATCGCTGCTGCTGGCGGCGCTCGGCGGCATTCCGACCACGCTCGACACCAGCCGCTGGCCGGTCCTGGAGAACACCCGCTGGCTGTTCCCACCCGAGATCGAGGGCCGCCTGGCGAACAGCTTGAGCTGGGATCCGGGTCTGCGCTTCGATCAGGTGGTGGCCGCCGCCGACCTGGTGCTCACCAAGGTGGGCTATGGCACCATGCTCGAAGCCGCCTGTCACGGCACCCGCATCCTCTACGCGGCCCGACCCGACTGGCCGGAGGACCGCCCGCTCGGTGATTGGCTGCAAGCGCATACGACGGTGGCCCGCATCGATTGGCCGAGCATCGAGCGAGGCACCTTTGGCGCGACCCTGAAGACCTTGCTGGCGCGCCCGCGGGCCAGCCCCGTGGAGCCGAGCGGCAATCTGCAGGCGGCGCGTATCCTGGCACGCCATCTTCACGGACGCGATTCTTGAGGACGGCACGACGCCGGTGGAGTCGATTGCCCCTACGTAGCGAACCCATCAGCCGGAGAGGAACATGGTGGTACGACTGTTCGAAAGCCTCAGGGCCGTCTTCTATACGCCCTATTATCTGGCGCTGGCGCTGCGCTGCTACGAGCGACGCGGACTGGAGGTGAGCCTCGGCCGCCCCGAGCGTCCGGCCGACGCCGCGCTGAGCGTGTTCAACGGCAGCGCCGACGTCACCTGGGGCGGACCGATGCGAATGATGCAGCACATCGACCGACAGGGTGGCCCGGGACCGGACGGCAAGGCCGACATCGTCGGCTTTGCCGAGGCGGTGACACGGGATCCGTTCTATCTGGTCGGGCGCGAACCGCTGACTGCTTTCACGGTGCGTGATCTGCTCGGCAAACGCTTTGCCAGCGTCAGCGAGGTGCCCACGCCCTGGCAGTGTCTGGCCGACGATCTGCGTCGCAGCGGACTGGATCCCCAAGCCCTGGACCGCATCGACGGGCGCGGCATGAGCGAGAACGCGGACGCGCTGCGCGCCGGCGAGCTCGATGTCATCCAGGTCTTCGAACCCTTCGTGCAGACCCTGGTCGCTGAAGGCAGCGGCCACATCTGGTACAGCGCCGCGAGCCGTGGGCCGACCTCGTACACGACCTGGTACACCAGCCGTGCCTATGCCGAGAGCAACCCGCAGGTGCTGGCGGCGCTGGCGGCCGGTCTGCACGATGCCCAGCAGTGGCTGCACGCCAATCCGCCGGCGGCAATTGCCGAGCAGGTGCAACCCTATTTCGAGGAAGTGGCGCCAGAGATTCTGGCCGGTGCCATCGAGCGCTACCGCGCGAACGGGGTGTGGGGGCGGGACCCGGTATTGCCGGTGGTCGGCTTCGTGCGCCTGAAAAGCGCACTGTTGGCCGGTGGCTTCATCGAACGCGACATCCCCTTCGACAGCTGCATCGACAACCGCTTTGCCTTACAGGCAATCGGCCGCTGAGATTGCAGCGCTCGGCGTGCAGGCCCAGCTCGTAATTTCCACACTCAGCGCACGTGAGCCAGCCTGCTCGCCATCTCCCGATACGCATCCAGGCCCGGCACCAAGAGCCCGGCCTGTTTCGCATGCTCGTCGATCCAGCGCAGTGCCACCGCCGCCTCGGCGTGCTCGAGTTCGCGGAACGATGTTGCCTCCTCCGAACCCATCTGGCCGCCCTGCAAGGCGAGCGAACGCACCGAATCGGCCGACAACAAGGACGCGTAGCCCGGCTGGATCGCGCACAGATAGCGCTTGGCCTCGACGTGCAGACGCACCGGCTCGGCCACCGGTGAGCCGAACACGGGTTCGAGCATCTCGGCGCCGACCTGCTCGTGGCGATCGTCTATCCCCTGCTCGGCCAGGTCGACGTCCTGCGCCGGACCCAGATGGCCGACATCATGGAACAGTGCGGCGATTACCTGGGCGTCTGGCAGACCGCGCTCAGTAGCCAGTGCCGCCGACTGCAGGGCGTGTTCGAGCTGGCTGACATCGCTCAGACCATAGCGACCCGTACCACGGGTGGCGAGCAGATCGAAGAGCGCAT
>JAGRHX010000609.1 GCA_020444775.1 Gammaproteobacteria bacterium | reverse complement strand
CGGTCTGCGGGTCTCCATGCTCACCGGTGATCTTGCGCTCGCGGCCAACAACGCGCAGGCCACCGATTCGATCCGCAACATCACGCCGTATCTGGATCTGGCCGAGGCGCTGGGCTGTGAATTGCTTCGAGTCATGGTCCACGAGGCGGGCGATATCGAACCGCTACGACGGGCGGCGGACGAGGCCGGCGAACGGGGCATGCGCCTCGCCCAGCAATGTCACTGGGGCTCGCTGGCGGAGACCGTCGAGCAGGCACTGGCGCTGGTACGCGAGGTGGACCGGTCGAACTTCGGTATCACCTACGAGCCGGCCAATCTGCTGGCCGCTGGTGACGAATACGGCGCGACCGCGGTCGAGCGACTGGCGCCACACCTGTTCAACGTCTATTTCCAGAACCTGCATCTGCGTGCCGATTCCGCCTTGACCTTCAACACCCGTCGCCGTGGTCCTGTAGGTGTCGAGTTCCTGCCCATAGCCGATCCGCGGGGTATCGATGCGACACCGATAGTGCAGGCCCTGAGAGCGGTGGGCTACGCCGGCTGGTTCAGCGTGCATCAGCCGTGCATGCCCGGGCAGAGCGTCGCCGAGGCGGTGCGCGAGGCCGGCGCCTTCGCGGCCCGACATCTGGGTTCGTCGAGAAGCTGAGCATTCATGGCGCCGATCGGCTGGCTACCGTCAGGGGCATCGACGGGGTGATGAGCGATCTCGGTGGTGCAAGCCTGCAAGCATCGAACGCGCCGGTGCGGCCGCCGCGCGCGAATACACAGCGCTAGAACGTCGATTCCGTGTGTCGTCGAGGGCGGCGGGATCTGTCTCGCTTATCTCCCGGCCCACCAGCGCGTTCGTTCTAACCGCGGCCACGCGCTTTGGGTTGTCGGTATCGACTCGAATTGAATCACACTCATCGAGCGCGGAGGCGATGCGGCGCGCTTCTCTTCGAACCCGACATCGAGCGCGGAGTGGCTCGTGCGCGCTCATGGGTCGCCGTGGTAGACGCGCGCGCAGGCTCGCATCACGCTGCCGGGGCGAATCATTCCCTCCAAAGGCCATCCCGATCCCATCGAGCTCATGCGCCAGCCGGTCCCGCGGGGCGTTCAGAGCGTGCTCTGGTCATTCGTGCTCGATCCGATCCTGCATCAGTTCCTGCAGGGTGACCGCGTCGAGCTCACGTAGGAACGCCGCCTGCGCACGGTGAAGCAAGGGGGCGAGGCGACACCCGGGAAACAGCGGGCAGGTGTTCGTGTCCGGGGCGAAGCACTCGACGAGATCCAGGTGTGTCTCCAGGGTACGGACGATCTCTCCCACCGTAACCGACCCCGAGTCGGCGGCGAAGCTCACGCCTCCCGTCGGGCCGCGCCTGGCGTGCAGCCAGCCTTGCTCGATCAATCGGCGAACCACCTTCAGCAGATGGTGTCGCGACACGCCGAGCACCTTCGCGAGTTGTGCCGTGGTGACCGTGTCGTCCCTATGACAGGACACGTACATCAGCACGCGCAGGCCATAGTCGGTGTACTGGGTGAGCCGCATTGTCGGGTTCCTGTTGAGTCTGACTTGACGAGACTCGCGCAACTATTGCAGTATTTCAAATACCACTTTAGAGGTCCGTGCGCGGACCATCGATCCCGATCAGGAAACCTCCAGATGGAACGTCAGCAGCCCACCCATGCAGGCCCGCGACCCGCTGCGCTGGTGTACGCCCTTGTGCTGGCCGCCGGTCTGCTCGGTACGAGCGCCGTCGTGGCCGAAGGCATCCTCGAGTCGCGGGAATGTTCCCGGTGCCATCGGCTCACCGTCCCCGCGGCGGAGGACCGTACGGTGGCGGCGTTGTCGCAACGCAAGGCGCCCGACCTGTTCTACGCCGGTAGCAAGTTCCGGCCCGAGTGGCTGCGCCAGTGGTTGCTCGCGCCCGAGCGCATCCGCCCGGCCGGGGTCACCCCCTACCTGCACGCCCAGACGGTGGACGGCAGGGATCGGCTGCAGGACACGGATCTGGAGCCGCATCCCGCCGTGGCGGAGGCTGATGTCGATGAAATCGTCGAAGCACTGCAGGCGCTGGACTGGGGCACTGAACGGCTACCACGGAGCATGCCTGCAGCACCGCCGGTGCCGCGCATGCTCGCGCAGATGAACTTCGTGAAGTTCAAGGGCTGCGCGTCCTGCCATCGGATTTCACCGGATTTCGGCGGCTTGTCCGGGCCGCAGCTTTACACCGCTGCCGATCGCCTGCGCCCTGAATTCCTGACGAGCTATATCGCGGATCCGCAGGCCTGGGATCCCGTGGCGCCGATGCCCGGCTACGGCCTGCCGCCGGTCGAGGTGGCCAAGCTCGTCCGTTACCTGGACCTCATCAGCAAGGAACACGGCGATGCATCCACGCGTTGAACAGCGGCTCCTCGTTCTGGGCATCCTCGTGTTCGGGCTGACCATCCATGCGGACGCCGAGGAATCCGACGGCGCGCTGCTCTACAAGACCTACTGCACCGCGTGCCACGGACTCGCCGCGACGGGAACCGGGCTGAACGTTCCGGACATGGCCATCCAGCCCCGCGACCATACCGACGCGAAGGAGATGGGGGCGCGAACCGACGATGAACTGATCCGGGCCATCAAGGGAGGTGGGCCCGCGGTGAGCAAGTCGGTCCTGATGCCGCCGTGGGGGGCCGTGCTCGATGACGGGCAGGTCGCGACGCTCGTGACCTATCTGCGCGCGCTTTCCGGGGCTTCTTCTGGTGGCCACGCGGTGCAAGCCGAGCGGCCAGCGAAAGCTGCCAGCGCGTCCGGCACCGAGTCGCCCGCAGCGGAGCCGTCCGCCGTCGCGACACCCGTGGGCCCGATGGAGGCGGCGGCGCCACCGCCCCCGGATTGGGTTCACGCCCGGTATCCCGGCGCCGAGCGGCACCACTTCGAGATCCGTATCGAAGAGCGGGAAATCCAGGTCGCGTCAGGCCTGCGCGCCAAGGTCTGGGGGTTCAACGGCCAGGTGCCGGGTCCTCTGATCCGCGTGCGCGAGGGGGACCGGGTCGTGGTCGATCTGCACAATCTTTCCACCATGGAACACACCATTCACTGGCACGGGGTGCATCAGGTCGGGAGCTGGCGAAGCGACGGTGTGCCTGGCATCACGCAACAGGCGGTGCCACCCGGCGGGAGCTACCGCTACGACTTCGTGGCCACGAAGCCGGGAACGCTCTGGTACCACTGCCACGTGAACGTCCCGGAACACGTCGGCCTGCGCGGCATGTGGGGCCCGCTGATCGTCGATCCCCGGGAACCGCTGCCCATCGAGAAGGAGGTCACCAGGGAGGCCCTGCTGATGTTCTCGGGCTGGAGCTCCGATGCCGCGGACCGTTTCGGCGTCGGCGGACACCCGAACGAGAACATCGACTACTACTCCATGAACGGCAAGTCGTTCCCGCTCACCCAGCCGCTGCG
>JAGRHX010000608.1 GCA_020444775.1 Gammaproteobacteria bacterium | reverse complement strand
GCTGCTGGACCTCGGCCTCGCGCAAAGCCGTGCTGCCGGTGTTCGAGCAGTATAACGGCATGCTCTACTACCCGACCTTCTACGAGGGTCTGGAGCAGAGCAAGAACGTCATCTACACCGGTCAGGAAGCCACCCAGCAGATCATCGCGGGTCTGGACTGGGTCGCCAAGGAGAAAGGCGCGAAGAGCTTCTATCTGATCGGCTCGGACTACATCTGGCCCCGCACCTCGAACAAGATCGCGCGCAAGCACATCGAGCGTGTGCTCAAGGGCAAGGTGGTCGGCGAGGAGTACTATCCGCTCGGACATACCAACTTCGGCTCGCTGATCAACAAGATCAAGCTGAAGAAGCCCGACGTCATCTACAGCATCGTGGTCGGCGGCAGCAACGTGTCCTGGTACAAGCAGCTCAAGGCGGCGGGTATCACCTCGGACAAATGGACCCTGCTGACGATCTCGGTGACCGAGGACGAGCTGCTGGGCATCGGCGGCGAGAACGCCGCGGGCTTCTACGCCGCGATGAAGTACTTCCAATCGTTGGACAACCCCAACAACAAAGCCTTTGTCGCGGCCTTCAAGGACATGTGGGGCGAGGACAGCGTCATCGGCGACGTCACCCAGGCAGCCTATCTCGGTCCCTGGCTGTGGAAGCTCGCGGTCGAGAAGGCCGGCAGCTTCGACATCGACAAGATCGCGACGGCCTCCAACGGTATCGAGTTCGACGGCGCGCCCGAGGGCTACGTGCGTATTCATGACTCGAACCATCACCTGTGGAGCAAGACCCGCATCGGCCGCATCCTCGGCAACGGCCAGTTCGAGGTCATCTACGAATCCGATCTCATCGAGCCGAATCCATTCCCCGAGGGCTATCAATAACGCCGCGTGATAGCGGTGGCCACGGCGCCGGCCCGGGCGTGAGCCCGGCCCGGTGCCCCCCGCCAGTGCCAGAGCGCTGACCGGCGCCCCGGTCCAAACCGTGCACGGCCATCGCTTCGGGCCCACTCAGCACCCGAGATCTTCTCCCGAGACCGTTTCCGAGGAAGCATCGATGTTCGACGGATACACCTCCTCCGAGCTGGGCGCGATCGTGGCCATGCAAGGCTTCGCCGGGCTCAGCCTGTTCTGCGTCTTCCTGCTCATGGCGCTCGGCCTTGCGATCATCTTCGGCCAGATGCAGGTAATCAACATGGCGCACGGCGAGTTCCTCACCATCGGTGCGTACACCACCTACATGGCGTCCTCGCTCACCGAACGCTATGCGCCAGGCTTCATGGATTACTACTTCCTGTGCGCGATCCTGGTTGCCTTCGGCATCGCCTATGCGGTCGGCTGGCTGGTCGAGCTCGGGCTGATTCGATTCCTCTATCGACGCCCCCTGGATACGTTGCTCGCGACCTGGGGCCTGTCACTGATCATGCAGCAGGCCTTCCGTTCGCTGTTCGGGGCACGCGAGGTGAGCGCCACCCTACCCGACTGGCTGCTCGGCTCCTACCAGCTCACCGACATCCTCGAGATCCCGATCAATGGTCTGCTGGTGGTGACGGTGACGACGCTGCTCACCTGCCTGGTCGGCATCCTGTTGTTTCGATCCAGCTGGGGACTCAAGGTCCGCGCCACCACCCAGAACCGGGTCATGGCGGGCGCCGCCGGCATCGACACCGCGGCGGTGGACCGACGCACGTTCGCGCTTGGCTGCGGCATTGCCGGGGTCGCCGGCGCGGTCTTCACGACCATCGCCTCGACAGGCCCGACCAGCGGCTCGCTGTATATCGTCGACACCTTCCTGGTGGTGGTCTTTGGTGGTGCCGCCAGCCTGCTCGGCACGATCGTATCGGCGTTCTCGATCGCACAGGCGCAATCCATTCTCGAGTTCTTCCTGACCGGCTCGATGGCCAAGGTCATCACCCTGACCCTGGTCATCGTGGTGCTGATGATGCGCCCGCAGGGCCTGTTCGCGGCACGCGTGCGCCGCTAATCGCCGGCGCCCGGCGTCGACGATCACGGCCCACCCATCCTCAACAAGGTGCTTTCACATGCAAGCGCATTCGGCTCATCGTGCCGTGGACGACTCGCTCGCCCGGCGTCTGCTCGGCAAGCGTGGCGATATGCTCGCACTGCTCATCCTATGCGTGGTGATCTTCCTCGTCCTGCCGGGCGTGTTCGACATCTTCAGGCTCAACCTGGTCGGCAAGTACCTGACCTACGCGTTCGTCGCGGTCGGCCTGGTCCTGTGCTGGGGCTATGGTGGGATCCTGAGCCTGGGACAGGGGATCTTCTTCGGTCTCGGTGGCTACTGCATGGCGATGTTCCTCAAGCTCGAGGCATCCGACCCCGAGAGCACGGCCATACAGTCGACACCAGGTATTCCTGATTTCATGGACTGGAACCAGCTCACCGAGCTGCCCTGGTTCTGGGTTCCCTTCAACAACCTCGCATTCACCCTGGTCGCAATCGTCGCGGTGCCGACGCTGTTCGCCGGGCTCATCGGGCTTGCGATGTTCAAGCGTCGTGTGAGCGGGGTGTACTTCGCGATCATCACCCAGTCGATCGCGGCGATCCTGACCATCCTCATCATCGGTCAGCAGGGTCTGACCGGTGGCGTCAACGGCATCACCGATCTGCGCACCCTGCTCGGCTGGGACATCCGCACCGACGAAGCCCGCTACGTCCTCTACTACGTCAACGGCGCGCTGCTCGTGGCCTGCATCCTGGTCGGTCGCTATGTGCTCTCGGGCAAGGTCGGCAAGCTGCTGCTGGCGCTCAAGGACAAGGAGGATCGGGTCCGCTTCTCCGGCTACGACGTCTCCGCCTTCAAGGTCTTCGTCTTCTGTCTGGCAGCCGCCTTCGCGGCCATCGGCGGCGCGATGTTCACCTTGCAGGTCGGCTTCATGTCACCGAGCTTCGTCGGCATCGTGCCGTCCATCGAGATGGTGGTCTTCGCCGCGGTCGGCGGGCGCATGTCCCTGATAGGTGCCGTCTACGGAACCCTGATCGTGAATGCCGGCAAGACCGTCTTCTCCGAGAGCTTTCCCGAGCTTTGGCTGTTCCTGATGGGGGCGCTGTTCATTACCGTGGTTATGGCCTTCCCCAATGGGCTCGCCGGTCTGGTCGCAAACCTGCAGACCTGGCTGGGTCGTCGTGGCCGCGCAACCATGCCGAACGCCTCGCGCTCGGCCCCTGACGAAACCGGCAGCGCGTCACCCGCAGACGATACCGGTGAGACCGGTGGCCCGCCGCCCAAGCGTGGCGTGGACCTGCAATCCCCGGTGCTCGGCAGTCCCGGGCTGCAACGCTGAGCACCCGCGACAGCCACCCGCACCTGGAGTCGACCCCATGGATACCAACACCGACTACCTGCTCGCCATCGAGGATCTGTCCGTCTCCTTTGACGGCTTCAAGGCCGTTGACAGCCTCTCCACCTACGTGGACTACAACGAGCTGCGTGTGATCATCGGCCCCAACGGCGCCGGCAAGACCACCTTGCTCGATCTCATCTGCGGCAAGACCCCTGCCGGCGGCGGCTCCATCAAGTTCAAGAACAAGGAGATATCGCGGATGGCCGAGCACCGCATCGTGCGCGAAGGCATCGGCCGCAAGTTC
>JAGRHX010000607.1 GCA_020444775.1 Gammaproteobacteria bacterium | reverse complement strand
CGCGCCAGGGTGTGCCCGTAAGGCATTCCGTCGTGGTCGTACGCAGGTGGCGACCGACCCGGAAACAAACTCGATTCCGGCGTTCATGGTCGCCAAGAGTATTCAAACGCGACGCGTTGATCCCTCGATGCAGAACTCCACGAGCCCCCTACGGATTGCCTATCTGGTGCCCAGTCTCGATGTCGGTGGCATGGAACGCTGCGTAGCCCGCCTTGTCGCGGGATTGGACCCGACACGATTCTCGGCGCTGGTCGTCTCCCTGACAGAGCTGGGCGAAGCGTCCCGATGGTTCGACGATCGCGCCCGGCTGCTCGCGATGCACAAGCAACCCGGGCACGACCCGTCGCTGTTCTGGCGCCTGGCCGGGGTGCTACGCGAACAGCGTATAGACCTCGTTCATTCCCATAATTGGGGGACCTTGCTGGAGGCCGTGGTGGCCCGTCGCTGCGCGCGCGTCAAGGCCCATGTGCATGCCGAGCACGGCACGGTGCTCGGCGACCTGGGAGTGAGTGGCCTGAAGCGCTGGCTGCGACGGCGTGCCAGCCAGTGGGGCATGGAGCACAGCAACGCGGTCGTGTGCGTGAGCGATGCGACCCGACGCAAGCTGGTCGAGGCCTGTGGCGTTGCGTATCAAGACGTGCTGACGGTGGACAACGGTGTCCCGGTGCCGACAACCAGACCCGCTGACCGAGAACGAATGCGACGCAGTCTGGGACTGGGCGAGCATGCGCTGCTGGTCGGCTCGATCGGGCGCTTGCACGAGGTCAAGAATTTCCCCGCGCTCGTCGGTATCGTCGACCAGCTCAACGCCGGCGACCACGAAGTGCATCTGGCATTGGTCGGTGACGGGCCCGAGCGCGACGCTCTGGCGGCACGTGCTGCGACGCTCGTGCATCGGGATCGTGTGCACCTGCCCGGCGAGAGCGACGAGGTCGGCGCCTGGCTGAGTGCGTTCGATGTCTACGTCAATTGCAGCTTCAGCGAGGGCGTGAGCCTCGGACTGCTGGAGGCCATGGCCATGGGGTTGCCCAGCGTCGTGACACGGGTCGGTGACCACGCCCAGGTGGTCACCGCGCGCAGCACGCAGCCACAAGTGGCCGATGGTGCCGACGCGGCCTGTGGCAGCGTTGTCGAGCCGGGTGACACCGAAGGCCTCGCGACCGCGCTCAAAGCCTTGATTGCGGACGAGCCTTATCGTCGGGCTCTGGGCGCAAACGCGTGCCGTCGGCATCGTCGCGACTTCAGCGTGGAGCGCATGGTGACGCATTACCAGGAACTGTACGAGTCATTGCTGTCGCCGCACCTGACCGCGCGCGCCAGTGGTGACTGAGCAATCGCACAGGACCGACCGATGATACAGAATGCACCGGTAGGCGCCTTCAATCGCGCTCCCGGAGCCAAGCATGTCCGATGTCGGTGATGTAATCAGCGCGGAGAACGCGCGCTGGAGTTTTGGCGGCGATGTGGCCGATGCATTCGATCGACACGTGCGGCGCTCGGTCCCGCTGTACGAGCAGGGCCACGCCCTGGTCGCCGCGCTGAGTGACTTCTTCCTCGCCGACGGCTCGGTCTGCTACGAGCTTGGCTGTGCGACCGGCCAGCTGACGCGACACATCGCACAACGCCATGCGGGTCGACCGATGCGCTTCGTCGCGGTCGACAACGAGGCCCGGATGTGCGCGCGAGCCCGCGAGGTCAACCGCGCCGACCCGCGGGTCGGCGTGCTGCACGACGATATCATCGGCATGCAGATGGAGCCGGCCGATCTGATCGTCGCCTACTACACCGTGCAGTTCGTCCGGCCCAGGGTCCGTCAGCAGCTGCTTGAGCAGATCTACCACGCGCTCAACTGGGGCGGAGCCTTCATCATGTTCGAGAAGGTCCGCGGTCCGGATGCCCGATTCCAGGACATCCTCAGCGCGCTCTATGTCGATCACAAGCTGGATCAAGGCTATAACGGCGCCGAGATCGTCGCCAAGTCGCGTAGCCTCAAGGGGGTGCTCGAGCCCTTCTCCACTGATGGCAATATCGGTCTGTTGCGACGCGCCGGGTTCGTCGACATCACCACGGTGATGAAGTACATCTGTTTCGAAGGATTCCTGGCTATCAAATGAGACGTGATTCCAGCCGCTGTCGGCGACCGCGCGGCCGCGTGGCGATGAGGACCGGCTGACTCGCCGTGAGGCTGGGGTCCAAAACATTTCGACTCGAAGCGAGGGTGACCAGATGGGTGAGATTGGCATCATGGGGCTGCGTGGCAATGGCATGAGCTGGCGCGAGATCAGGGACAGCTGCGTGCTCGCGGAACGCCTGGGCTACAGCTCGTTGAGCATGGGTGAATCCTGGGGCGAGGATTCGCTGACCTCGCTCGCCCAGCTCGCCGCCGTGACCTCGACGATCCGGGTCGGCACCAGCATCATCCCGGTGTTCGCCCGCTCGCCGGCCAACGTCGCGATGACCGCACTGAACATGGACAAGATGTCCGAAGGTCGCTTCTTTCTCGGCCTGGGGACCAGCGGCAAGCTGGTGATCGAGGATTTCCACGGCGAGACCTTCTCCAAGCCGCTCACACGCATGCGCGAGTACATCGACATCGTGCGCAAGGCCTCGCACGGCGAGCGTTTGGACCACGAGGGCGAGTTCTACACGACCAGACGCTTCAAGCTGCGTTTCGACCCCTATCGCAATCACCTGCCGATCTACATCGCCTCGCTGAGTCCCACGAGCTTGCGTATGACCGGTGAGCTCGCTGATGGCTGGCTGCCGATTTTCGTCGTCCCGGAACGGATGCAACCGGCGCTCGGCGATCTGGAAGCTGGCGCGACAGCGGCCGGACGCAGCCTGAAGGACATCCATATCTCCCCGCAGGTGTCGATCTATGTCACCGATGACATCGCCGCCGCACGCGACCGGGAACGCCCGCACATCGCCTTCTACATCGGCGGCATGGGTGTCTTCTACCATCAATACATGCATCGCATCGGCTTCGGTCCTGAAGCCGACGCGGTGCGTGCCGCGTTCCTCGCGCGAGACCGCGACAAGGCCGCGGCGCTGGTCAGTGACGAGATGGTGGATGCGATGACCATCATCGGCGGGCCGGACCGTTGCCGGGCTCGTATGCAGGACTACTTCGACGCGGGCTGTGACGAGCTGAGGCTGGTGTTC
Organism: Gammaproteobacteria bacterium; assembly: GCA_020444775.1. The sequence continues at coordinate 5,930 of JAGRHX010000607.1, read as the reverse complement.
AACGAATCCGACAAGAACACCTATCTGCGCAGCCTGGAAGCGGTCGCGCCGCGCGGCTGAGCAGGGAACGCATCGCATCGGTGGCCGAGCGCGGGCCGCGCTCGACCACCGGCAAGGCTCAGCGGTTCACCGCCCCCTGTGACGGCGGGCGCTTGACCAGATCCCAGATGGCCGGCACCTCGCCCATGGGCACGCAGATGAGCCCCGGCTCGTTGCTTGCCAGCATGGTTTCGAGAATGCTCTGCAGCTGCTCGGGATCACGCGCCTGCTCGGCGGCCATGCCATAGGCACGAGCCATGGCCACGAAGTCCGGATTGCTCAGGTCCACCGCGATGTGACGCGCCCCATAGCTCTGCGCCTGGATGGTCTTGACGTTACCGTAGCTCGAGTTGTCGACCACGATGGTGACCACCGGGATCCGATGATGCACCGCGGTCGCCAGCTCCTGCACCGTGAACATGAAACCGCCGTCACCGCAAATCGCCACCACCGGCTTCTCCGGACAGGCGAGCTTGGCGCCCAGCGCAGCCGGCAGGGCATAACCCAGGGTCGCCTGATAACCGGGGGCGAGGATGGTTCGGGGCGCATAGGCCGGAGTCGCGAAGCGGGTGTAGTAACCGAGCTGCGTGACGTCGGTGACCAGGATGCCATTCCTCGGTACCGCATTGCGCAGCGCCGCGGCGAAGCCGGGAATCGGCCCCAGCTCGTGCAAGCGGGCGAGCATCTGCTCGCGCGCCTGCGCGCAGCGTTGCAGATAGTCCTCGCGCGCCGGACAGCTCGCCGGCAACGCGTTCAACAGGGCCCGCAATGCCTCGGGCGCCGCCGCGACCAGCCCCACGTGCGGCGCCCGCGGCTTGGCAATCTGTGTCGGATCGACATCGATTCGCAAGACCTCGACCTCTGACTCGCGTCCCCAGGCCATGGCCGGTGAGGTGAAGCGCGTGCCGACCACCAGCACCACGTCGAGATCCTCCCAGATCTGCTGACCGTCCAGGATGTTGAAGGACAAGGGATGGTCAGCGGGAATGGCGCCGCGTCCGCTCGGCGATTCGACCACCGGCGCGTTCAAACGCTCGGCCAGGGCCTTCAGCTCCCCGGCGGCATCGAACACGCCGCTACCGACGAAGATCGCCGGCCGCTCGGCCGCTGCAAGCCGCTCCGCCATGGTCTTGACCCTGGCCATGTCAAGCGGCGGTCCCAGCACCGGCGCGGACGGGGTCACGGCAGCGACCGGTGCCCGCGTGGCGAGCTTGTCCGGTGCCATCTCGAAGATGGCCGGCTTCTTGCGCCCGCTGTGCATGAAGCTGAAGGCATCGTCCATCAGCGCCGGGATCTCGGACGGGTGCTCCGCGCGCTGCGCCCAGCGCACCACGCCGCGGCTCATCGCCAGCTGGTCGTAGAGCTCGTGGGCCATGCCCAGGTTCTGGCCGATCTGGTACGACGGGATCTGCCCGGTGATGCCCAGAACCGGCAGGTTGGCCGCAACCGCTGTAGATACCGCGGCCATGGCGTTGAGCAGGCCAGGACCGGGCACCACCGCGAACACCCCGGTGCGATCGCTCGCCTGCGCATAGCCCATCGCCATGAACGCTGCACCCTGCTCGTGGCGCGTGTGCACCATGCGCACCTGATTGCGCTCGGCGTAGAACGCGTCGAACAGCGGGTCGAGCTGGATACCCGGGATCCCGAACACGGTATCGACGCCATGACTGACCAGCGCTTCGACGAGCGCCTCGCCGCCGCTGAGGTCCTTGATTTCAGTGGGGACTGCGGCGGGCGTCTGGTGACTGGACATGGGCGACTCTCCTCGATGGTGTCGAATTGCATTGGTGTCGGACTGCGCGGATGGCGACGCAGGTGAACGCGTCATGGCAACGCTGACGAGCGTGTCCATATCTTCACCTTCCGAGCGTCGCGACTCAAACCGCCGGACCGGGGTTCCGATCCAAGGTCAGGTCAGAGTCTGGTGGCCACGGCGGTGGCGAACGGCAAGGTGGCATAGAACTGCCGCGCGTCGATCCGGCGCTGACACTCGGCGTTGAGCGCAATGGCGAGATCGGGGCCGATCTGGCCCCGGCGGAGCAGGATCCGCGTGCCGCGCTCGATCCAGGTCGGCCCGGTGCCGATGCCCCGCAAATCGGTGCGGTTGTGCCCCCTGAAGGTGCGGATGGCGAAGCCATTGGCATGCAGCAGACCGTTCAGGCTCGGAATCAGCCAGGCGTTCGCCGCATTCTCCGAGACCCACGCCTGGGCGCAGGCCTGCAGGGGATCGCCCGGTCCCAACGCCACCGAGAGCTTGGAGAAGTCGGCGTCGCAGACCGCCAGCCAGCCACCGGGCTTGAGAATGCGCGCTGCCTCCGCGAGCACAGCCAGCGGCTCCGGCACGTGGCTGAGCAGCGTGTGCAGCACCACCACGTCCAGACAGGCGTCATCGAAGCCGCTGCGTTCGGCCCCCCCGACCGCGAACTCGAGCCGCTGATTGCCCGCGGCCAGCTCTCGGGCCCGGGCGATCAGCCCCGGGGCCAGATCGTGGCCATGGACCTTCGCGACCTCCGGTACCTGCGCGAGCCGTCGACAGACCACCCCGGTGCCACAGCCGGGCTCGAACACGACGGCATCTGTCGGAAATTGGATGTCGGCGATGTAGCTCTCCAGGATTGCCATTTGGGCTGGATCCCGCGCGCGCATCTCCAAGCGATCCGCGGTGGCGGCCACCACTTCGTCGTCGGCCTCGGCCAGGGTCTGGTAGAAGTCACTCATCAAATCACTCCAGAACATAGAACCGGGACATCGCGCCGGGCTACGAAGCGCCCGCTTCCGCCACCACCACCCGTAGGTGGCCGCGCGCCAACCGCCGTCTCGCCGGGTTCAGCGCCGTGCCCACCGACCGCCGCGGGGTCCGCGTGACGCGACCTGCGACGGTCTGATTCAAAACAACTCTATACTTCGCCCTCGGCGGTCCACTCTCAACCGGTGAAAAGGCTTGGTCCGGGCCTGCAGGCCTGCCCCGTGGCCAACCCGCCACCACCGACAACATTGCCCATACAGGAGTCATCGATGTCCTCATACGAGCAAATCAGCTATGCACTGGAAGACGGCGTGGCCATCGTCACCCTGAATCGTCCCGACGTGCTCAACGCCATGTCCTTCCAGCTCTCCAGTGAGCTGCATGACGCCGTGCTCAAGGCCTGCAGGGACAGCGCCGTAGGCTGCATCGTGATCACGGGCGCCGGCGACCGGGCATTCTCGGCCGGAGGCGACATCCATGAGCAGCGCCACGACGACAAGCATCGCAGCCCGGCGGAGCGCGCGCAGCGCGCGACCATTCGCAGCCGCGGCAGCTACGAGATCAGCAGCTGTCCGAAGCCGACCATCGGCATGATGAACGGGCTCGCCTATGGTGGCGCAGCGGTGCTCGCCTCCTCGTTGGACATCCGTATCGGCTGTGAACGGACCCGTTTCCGATTCCTCGCCGCGGCCTATGGCCGTATCAACAGCACCTGGACACTGCCCAACCAGGTCGGCTGGCCGATGGCCAAGGAGCTGCTGTTCAGCGCGCGCATCGTCGAGGCCGAAGAGGCCCATCGGATCGGTCTGCTCAATCACCTGGTGCCGTCCGATCAGCTGCGCGAGAAGACCATGGAGCTGGCGCGTACCATCGCCGCCAACGATACGCCGTCAGTGATGGGCATCAAGCGACTGCTGCTCGAGGACATGGGTCGCAATCTCGCCGCGCAATGGGGCAATGAGGCGGATTTCACCCGCCACGTGCTGGAAGGCGCCAAGGCCGAGCAGGCCTTTCCCGACTTCATCAAGCGCAAGGGTCGGCCGCTGGACTGAACCGGCGCGAGGCCGGGCGTCCGGGCGCGGCCAGCGGTGCTCCCCCGCCGCGCCCGGCAACGACTTGCTCGGGCGTGTTCAGAACACGTAGCGGGCGCCTTCCCCGACCGCCACGCCACCACGCGGCCCGGTGTTGTAACGGTCGGCGAACGCCGTTGCCAGCGGCCGGCCATCACGCAGCGTCATCCAGAATCGCAGCAGGCAGCGCTTGCGATCCGGCTCGTCGTGATCCACGAAAGCGGTGCGTGAGTGGAAGACGCTGTGATTGCTGACCATCTGGATGTCGCCGGGCTCGAGCGAGAAGCCGTATGCCAGCGTCTCGCGCGCCGCGACCTCGCGCATGAAATCCAGCGCGGCACGCTCCTGTGCGCTCAGCGGCACCCCGGATTTGACCGCGCCGCCCTCGATCATCCGGTAGTTGAACGAGCAGCTCACACGCCCGGCATGATAGCTGTACACCGGCACCCGCTGCTCGGTGAGCTCGTTGATGTCACCGGTGCGGCCTTCGCCACGCAGATCGTTGTGAAAGCCACGATAGAGCACGTCCAGGTACTCGGGGTGCTCGGCCAGCACCACGTTGTAGACCGCGGTCGAGCTGACCACCCTGCTCTGACCACCGGAGCGTGCCGTACGCAGACACAACAAGGTGGTCATGTCCGAGGTGTCGACATGCGCGGACAGCTCGGCATTGGTCGCAAAGCCGCGGGCATTGATGTCAGCGTAGGAGTTGCCCCGGTCCGTCACCTCGGAGATCAGCTGGCCCTTCGAGTTCTGTGAGATGGGGATGCCCGCGTGTACGCCGAATCCCCAGTACAGCACCCGGATCGCGTCGGCATCGTAGCGCTCGACGGGCACGCCGCGGAGCATCGCCACGCCACGTCCGGTCTCAACCTCGTCGACCAGCGCGCCGATGCGCGGCCCCAGGGTCGGCAGCTCGAAGTCCTCGCGGGAGAACTCGCCGGCCTTCAAGCCACCGGCAATCGCCCGACGCGTGGCCTGGTCCAGCTCCTCGATCTCGGCGGCCGACAGACGGTGACGCCAGCTCGGATCCGCCGCCAGATCCGCGGCCGTCCAGACGGAACGCTCCTCGACAGGTTCCAGTCTCTTCATCTGCATGCTCTTCTGTCTCCTCATGACCCGCGGACCGATGCTCCGCGGATGGGCCAGCGGTTCACCCGAGCGGGCGCACCTGGCCTGCCGCACGCGGGCAGCCTTTGGTATCGACTCCACTCGTTCCGGATACTCGCTCCGGATGCTCGTTCCGGATAGGTGCTTACGGCGCGCCGATCGGTCACCGCGGGGTGCGCGACTGGAGCCTTGCGACGACTCCATACCGCCCACGAGCGCAGCGCGTGACACGCATTTGACGTACTATCCTCGGGTGTTTGCCAGCGGGTCTGCAAGCCCGCGAGGTGCGCCGGGTCAAGCGACTCGTCGGCGGCAGCAGCGTTTGCCTGACACAACTGACCGACCCATCTGGCCATGGCCCCCGCCATGTCCGCGTGCCGGGTCCGTATGCCAGGGCCAGCGTAGAGATGAGAATCCCGTCACGCGACGGGCTGCTGGAAGTCCGCCTCGAATTGCTACAAGCGGGTCTTCTAGTGCACAATCCGATGCTGCCTTCCCCTTTACGAATCAACCAGTTGTGAAGCAGCCATGAGTACATCTCAACAGCAACTCGAGAAAATCAAGTCGCAGCCCGGCTTCATTGCAGCGCTGGACCAGAGCGGCGGTAGCACGCCCAAAGCACTGCGCCAGTATGGCATCGCCGAGGACAGCTACTCGGGCGACGACCAGATGTTCGATCTGATCCACGAGATGCGCACCCGCATCATCACAAGCCCGGCCTTCAACGGCGACCGGGTCATGGGTGCGATCCTGTTCGAGAACACCATGGACCGTCAGATCGCCGGCAAGCCGGCGGCACAGTATCTGTGGGAAGACAAGAAGGTCGTGCCCTTCCTCAAGGTGGACAAGGGCCTGGCCGACGAGAAGGACGGCGTGCAGCTGATGAAGCCCATCCCCGGGCTCGACGAGCTGCTCGCACGGGCCGCCAAGGCCGGCATCTTCGGCACCAAGATGCGTTCGGT
>JAGRHX010000606.1 GCA_020444775.1 Gammaproteobacteria bacterium | reverse complement strand
ACTCCTCGGCGCCGAAATCGACCAGCGTATTGTAGCCCTGTAGACCCAGCACCATGCCGACGAACAAACCCGCCACCAGGATGATGAGCAGTGTCTGCACGCCGACCGACCACATCTGACGCAACAGCAGCGTGGGCTTGCGGACCACATCGCCGAGACCTGAGAGCACCATCAGAAAGAACATCGAGCCGCGCCCCAGACGGGCTAGCGAGGCAATCGTCCAGCGCCCCAATCGCGCGAAATGTTCCAAGGCCTGATTGACTTTCATACGCGCCCCATCAGCGCTCAGCGTCGACGCGCAGCAGGTCGGCGGCGTAGTCCGGCGCCGGATAATGAAACGGTAAGGGACCGTCGGGCAGACCGTGGATGAACTGATCGACCCAATCGGATCGAGCCTCCTGCAGCTGCTCCGGGCTACCCTCCCCGACCACCCTGCCTTCGGCGATCACATAGACGTAGTCGGCAATCGACAGGGTCTCGTGCACGTCGTGCGAGACGATGATGCTGGTCAGACCGAGCGTCTCGTTGAGACGCTTGATGAGTCGCATCAGTGTGCCCATGCTGATCGGGTCCTGACCGGCAAAAGGCTCGTCGTACATGACCATGGTCGGATCCAGGGCGATGGCGCGCGCCAGCGCGACCCGGCGAGACATGCCACCCGACAGCTCGCGTGGATAGAGCCGGTGAGCACCACGTAGCCCGACCGCCTGCAGCTTCATCAGCACCAGGTCACGGATCATCGATTCAGGCAGGTCGGTGTGCTCACGAATCGGGTAGGCGACGTTCTCGAACACGTTCAGATCGGTCAGCAAGGCACCGCTCTGGAAAAGCATGCCAACCCGCCTGCGTAGCCGGAACAGGGCGCGTCTGGACAGTCGATGCACGTCCTCGCCCTGGACTCGAACGCGGCCACGCAGTGGCTTGAGCTGACCACCGATGAGCTTGAGCAGGGTGGTCTTGCCGGTGCCGCTCGGTCCCATGATGGCGGTGATACCGCCTTTGCGCACCGTGACGTTGACGTCCTCGAAGACGATGTGGCTCTCGCGAGAGAAAGCCACGCCCTCGACCTCAACCAGTGCCTCTCCCGATTGCGGCGACTCAGTTCCGCTCAAGAGGCACCCCCGGCCAGCGCACTACCATGTCAGGGCCGTGCGTCCACACCGTCGCCTTCCTTGGGCAAGGAGATGAGATCCTGACGGTTCACACCCAGCTTCAAGGCCAGGCTGCTGGCAACGAAGATCGACGAATAGGTACCGATCACGACGCCGAAGATCAGGGCAATCGAGAAGTTGTGGATGAGCTCGCCGCCTACCAGGAACAACGCGATCAGAACCAGCAGGGTCGTGCCGGAGGTCATCAGGGTCCGGGATAGCGTCTGGTTGAGCGACTGATTGACGATCTCTTCCGGCGTGCCCCTGCGCATCTTGCGGAAGTTCTCGCGGATGCGGTCGAACACGACGATGGTGTCGTTCAACGAGTAACCGATGACGGCCAGCACCGCCGCCAGTACCGGCAGGTCGAACTCGATCTGCAGCAACGCGAAGAAACCGACGGTGATGACGACGTCGTGCACCAGCGCGATGACCGAGCCGACGGCGAAGCGCCATTCGAAGCGCAT
>JAGRHX010000605.1 GCA_020444775.1 Gammaproteobacteria bacterium | reverse complement strand
CCGACCGTGGTGCGCGGCTTCTCGAAGTAGACCCTCATGACGATCAGGAGGTCTTCGGACAGCTCGCTTCGCAGTCTACGCAGTCTTTGGGCGTAGTCTTTCGCGGCACCGGGATCGTGAATCGAACACGGGCCGATGATGACCAGGAGTCGGTCATCGTCGCCGGTCAATATGTCGTGTATCGCCCGGCGCGTGTCTGCCACCAGGCTGGCCGCCGCTTCGCTGATCGGCAGCTCATCGTGGATCTGCAGCGGCGTGCCAACGTCACCGATGGCTTGGATTCTGAGGTCTTCTGTTTTCTGCGTGGCCATAGGACTGGAACATGAAGGTGGGCATTGTGATCCGAAGTGCATCCCGATCGTTGAGCCGACCGCGCGATGGGCGACCTGCAGCCGTCATCCGGAGCGAGTTCTCGGAAGGTGGAACCGTGTGTCGGGTCGGGTGCTGATGATAACCGATCGCCATCGGCCATGGCCCGGCCAGCGCCAGTGGAGTCTTACAAGGTACGTGTTGCCCGGGCGATCGTCTCAACGCCGCGCTCGGGCAAAGCAGGCCTGGAATTCCCGCGCCGACTGTTCGACCAGGGTGGCGTCGAAGCCCGCACCGAACACCGCGCTGATGACGGCCAGATGCGTAGCGCCGGCCTCGACGAGACCGAGGCCGTTGCTGGCATTGATACCCCCGATCGCAACGATTGGCACACGCAAGCGCTGGCGTGCGCGTGCCAGGACGTCCATGGACACCGGCGGTGCCGCGGGCTTGGTGAGCGATGGGAAGAAGCTCCCGAAGGCCACATAGGTCGCGCCATCCTCGGCCGCCTGCTCGGCGCTGGCGAGACTCGCGTAGCACGACACACCGATGATGGCATCCGCGCCGAGTCGGGCCCGGGCTTCGGCGAGGCTGCCATCGTCCCTGCCGATATGCACGCCGGGTGCGCCGACCTGCGCGGCCAGCGCGACATCGTCGTTGACGAGCAATGGCACGCCACGAGCCGCGCACAACGCCGTCAGCTCAGCGGCCTCACGGCGTCGTTTGTGTGGATCGTCGGACTTGTCGCGATACTGGACCACCGTTGCACCGCCATCGATGGCGGCGGCCACGGCGGCGCCGAGTGTGGCCTGGGTACCTGCGGCTGTGATTGCGTAGAGGCCGTGGGGCGGAAAGTTCGGCACGTTGAAGATCCCGTAGGAGAATATCGTTAGATTCGCTCAATACTGTCGGAAATGTGAACGGGTATTGTAGTATCTGCGCCGCGTATCGAGCCGTTGATCGCGGTTCCGATGCGAGGCGAGCCGTTCCATGCCTCTGCTTGTCTTCGTCTTCGCGCAAATCGACAACCTGGCACAGGCATGGGTCCGCGGGTGGCGTAGTCGGGCGACACACCGACCGGCCTGGCAGCTCGGATTGGTCGGACTCGACGGAATACATACCCGCCCTCGGCCCGCGCCCTGGGCCTCCATTGCGAATATTGTGACGGTTCCAGAAAGCTCAATGAAATCGTATATGTGTGTCATCTGTGGCTTCGTCTACAGCGAAGCGGACGGTATGCCGGACGAAGGTGTCGATCCCGGCACCCGATGGGAAGATGTCCCATCTACCTGGACCTGTCCGGACTGCGGCGCTCGCAAGGAGGACTTCGAGATGGTGGAGATTTGAGGCCATGCGGCCGACCTGGGCGTCCGGTCTCATCGAGACCCGTGCGACAAGGTATAGTCTGGCCATGTCTGCGAAGCGCGACCGCTTGACCCGACCATCTGACGGACACCGCTTCGCTTCCCAAAGCCGGATTTCCTCAGTGGTTGCTCTCCAGGGTTTGACTGCCCCCAGGGGTTGATTTCCGGAGGGTTGGACCTCCATTGTTGGATTTCCCCATTGTTG
>JAGRHX010000604.1 GCA_020444775.1 Gammaproteobacteria bacterium | reverse complement strand
CACCGCGACCTGAAGCCGGCCAACGTGTTGTTTCGCGACGAACGGACCCTGGCGATCATCGACTTCGGCGTGGCCAAGGCCATCGGCCCCAATGCCGAGCTCACCGACCAGCTGTCCTTGAAGGGCACGCCCTATTACATGAGCCCGGAGGTGATACGCGGCCAGGAGATCGACACCCGCGCCGATCTCTACAGCCTGGGCGTGCTGTTGTTCGAGATGCTGGCGGGCCGACGTCCCTACAACGCCCGGCCGCTCGCCAATCTGCTACGCGCGCATCTGGAGCAGCCCATACCCGGACTGCCGCCGCACGTCGCCACCATGCAGCCGCTGGTCAATGGCCTGCTCGCCAAGGACCCTGACGATCGATTCCAGACCATCGGCGAGCTGCTGGTCGCGCTGGATGGACACGACACGCGGATCTTCTGATCGTCGAGACTTCTACGTCGCACCTCGATTCCATCAGGCAACACGCTCTCAACCACGCGTCCTGATCCGCCAGTGCGTGTGCGGATCGCCATAGTCCTCACGGCCCAGACACTCCAGCACCAGAAAGCGATTGTGCACCGACAGGGCGCCTTCGAAGAGCCCGTTCCAGGCCTCGAACACCGACCAGGGCGGTGAGTCGATGTCACGCATCAACCGCCAGCCCGTTCGTCTCACGTGCGCGGCTCGCCCGTCCTGCTCCACCTCGATCTCGGCGTCATCACCCTCAGCGCGCGCCAGCGCCTGCAGCAGTCGCGCAAAGCCGGCCGGGTCGGCGCCGCCACCGCTCGACCGCGCACCCTGCTCTGCATCCAGACCTGCTCCCAGACCCGCGGCCAGCGCCGCGTAGCACTGCGCGCCCACCAGCAGGCCGGTGACCCGCCCCAGGGACGCGGCCTCGGCCGGACCGAACAGCTCGGCCAGACGCGGCAGACCGGTACGCACGTATTCCATCGCATAGTTACGCTCCGCCTTGGCCAGACGCTCCTGGGGCCACTGTTCGGCCGGCAGCCGCGGTGCCAGCGCCGGATCGAACGGCGGTGGCAGCTCGCCCGGCGCGAAACGCAGCCTCGCCTCGGGCGCGAGCTCGTGATCGTGCTCGAGGAAGTATCCGGCCAGACCGTGCTGGCCATCGGTGGTCTGGGCGGTGCAGACGAAGCCGAGCCGCGGATTGCGAAGGGACACACCATTGCGCGCGTACCAGCCGCGCAGCATCGCCCGCGACACCTCGCTGGGGATACCGCAGATCGACGCACCCGGATAGACCCAGCGTGGCGGCACGAATCGGACCCAGGCCTTGCGATCGCTCTCGCGCATGAACTCCACGCGCACCCCGCCGACCGCGTTGGACAGATAGTGATAGGCGGCACAGGCGACCGCGTCCGGCATCTCACGCAGACCGAGCTTGTCGAAGCTGGACAGGAACTTCTGCTCGTGCTGATGGCGAAACAGCTGCTCGACCCAGCGGCCGGCGTCATCCGCACCGCGTCGAGAGCTGACGCTCAGCAGCAGACCGGTGAAGTAGGTGTGATAGAGCTCGGCGACCGCCCGGTAGGCGGCGTGCCGCGAGGTAGGCTCGGGGTTCATGTCGGAACGGGTATCCTCTGCTCGATGCGCCAGCAGGACGGGCACCGCTACCGGACACACCGCCGAATTGAAGCGCAGGATTCGGGAGTCGCGAGCATCGCCAGCAGGCTAGGCTCTGCTCATGATTCTGACCGATTCGGGCCGCGAATATGCGTGCCGCCCACGGCCTCCACGGCCGCCTGGTTGACCGTACAGGCCTGGCCGCGGCGCGATCGGTTCGGATGACACGGGCCCATCGGGCCCTCAGACCGGGGAGTCGCAACTGGAGTCATCATCATGTCCGGCAGTCAGTCTTCACCCGCCGAATCCAACCCGCGTTGGGCCCAGGTCCTGCAACGCGATCGCGACGCCGACGGCCGTTTTGTCTACGCCGTCACCACCACCGGCGTGTTCTGCCGGCCGAGCTGTCCATCCCGCCGACCACGCATCGAGAACACCCGCTTCTTCGACGTCCCGGCGCAGGCCGTGGCCGCCGGATTCCGGCCGTGTCGGCGCTGCCAGCCGTTGCGCACCGGCATAGCCGATCCGTCAGCGCTGCACGCGGACCACATCGCAATGGCCTGCCGGCGTCTGGAGAGCGAGGAACCACAGCCGGATCTGCAAACCCTGGCGGACGCGGCCGGCATGAGTCCCGGTCATTTCCAGCGCACCTTCAAACGGCTGCTGGGGGTGAGCCCCAAGCGCTACGCCGACACCCAGCGGGCGCGGCGCCTGGGCCGACATCTGCAGAGCGGTATGAACGTCACCGACGCCGTGTACGAAGCCGGCTAAGGTTCGGCCAGCCGGGCCTACCAGGCCGCGCAGGCCCATCTGGGCATGACACCCGGCAGCTATGCGAACAAGGGCGCGGGTGAATCGATCCGCTACGCCTGCGCGCCCTGCTCGCTCGGACAGGTGCTGGTGGCCGGCACCGAGAAGGGGATCTGCGCGATCGAGCTGGACGACACCATCGCGGCGCTCGAAGCACGTCTACGGGCACGCTTTGGCAACGCCCGTCTGAGCCCGGCGGGCGCCGACTTCGAGACCTGGCTGACGACCGTGGTCGGCTTCATCGACGACCCGCACGCGGCATCCGACGACGCCCTGCGTGCGCTGCCGCTAGACATCCGTGGCAGCGCCTTCCAGCAACGCGTCTGGCAGGCGCTGCGTGAGCTGCCCCCGGGTCGGACGCTGACCTATGCCGAGCTGGCCGAGCGTATCGGTCGCCCCGGCGCGGCACGGGCGGTCGCCAACGCTTGCGCCTCGAACCGCATCGCGGTGGTCATCCCCTGTCATCGCATCATCCGCGGCGACGGCAGCCTGTCCGGCTATCGCTGGGGACCGCAGCGCAAGCACGCGCTGCTCGAACGCGAGGCGCACGGCGGCGCCGCGGCCGAGCGCTGAGGATGGCCTCCACGGTTGGCGGCGACACCGACAGCACGGCCGCCGTCTGGCAAGCCGGCGGCCTGCCGGTGGCACTGGACTGGCAGCCGCTGCTGGAACGGCTGGACGAGCACGGCGTGGCGCGCACGCCACCGATGCTCAGCCCGCAGCAGTGCGAGGCGTTGATAGCCTTGTACGCCGAGGACGAGCGATTTCGAAGCCATATCGTCATGCAGCGACATGGCTTCGGTCAGGGCGAGTACCGCTATCTGCGCTACCCGCTGCCAGCGCTGGTCCAGAGCCTGCGCGAGCAGGTCTACGCGCGGCTGCAACCGCTCGCCAACGCCTGGTACCAGCGGATGCATGGCGATACCCCGTAC
>JAGRHX010000603.1 GCA_020444775.1 Gammaproteobacteria bacterium | reverse complement strand
CAAGCGCGCCAAGACCGTGACCGTGCTCGTCGAGCGCCGTGCCGCGCACGAGCTCTACGGCAAGATCGTGGCCCGCTCGCGCAAGTACCACGCCCACGATGAAAAGGGCGAGTACAAGATGGGTGACTTGGTCGAGATCGCCGAAGGGCGTCCGATCAGCAAGACCAAGTCGTGGGTCGTGACCCGCCTGGTCGAAAAGGCTCGCCTGGTCTAAATCCCCAGGATCGGCTTGCCGCGGCCGGTGGCTGGACAATCCAGCCCCGGCCGTTTGCCATTCTGCCGGCCATCCCCGCCCACCAATCACCAAGAGGAGCACCGCATGATCCAGGTCGGAGACAAGCTGCCTGCGGGCACGCTGCAGGAATACATCGAGGTCGAAGGCGAGGGCTGCTCCATCGGGCCCAACGCGTTCGACGTGCACAAGGCCACCGCCGGCAAGACCATCGCGATCTTCGCGCTGCCGGGTGCCTACACGCCCACGTGCTCCGCCAAACATGTGCCGGGTTATGTGGCACAGGCAGAGGCGCTGAAGGCGGCGGGCGTCGACGAGATCTGGTGTGTGTCGGTCAACGACGCCTTCGTGATGGGCGCCTGGGGCCGTGATCAGAAGGTCGATGGCAAGGTGCGCATGATGGCCGACGGTAGCGCCCTCTGGACCAAGGCGCTTGGGATCGAGATGGATCTCACCTCGCGTGGCATGGGTGTGCGCTCGCAGCGTTACTCGATGTTCCTCGATGATGGCAAGGTCACCCAACTGAATGTCGAGGAACCCGGCAAGTTCGAGGTTTCCGACGCCAAGACGCTGCTCGGCCAGATCGGCTGACCGGCTGATTGGCATACGCTGCCCGGCGCCCGCGCGCCGGGCGGATCGCCCTCGAACCCGGCTTCTGCCCGCCATGCTGCGTCAGCGCACGATCAAATCCATGATCCGCACCCAGGGGGTGGGCCTGCACTCGGGGCAGCGGGTCGATCTGACCTTGCATCCGGCGCCCGCCGATACCGGTATCGTGTTTCGCCGCACCGATCTCGATCCTCCGGTCGAGATCCGCGCGAGCGCCGATGCGGTCAACGAGACCACGATGGCCTCCACGCTCACCCGCGGCGATGGCGCCGATCGTGTCCGGGTGCAGACGGTCGAGCATCTGATGTCGGCCCTGGCCGGCCTCGGTGTGGACAATGTCGTCATCGAGGTCACCGCGTCCGAGATTCCCATTCTCGATGGCTCGGCGGCCTCATTCGTCTTTCTGATCCAGTCGGCCGGCGTGGTCGAGCAGGCACCCTGCAAGCGCTTCATCCGCGTGCTGGAAAGGGTGCAGGTCACCGAGGGCGACAAATGGGCCCGGCTCGATCCCCATTTCGGCTTTCGGATGTCCTTCGCGATTCAGTTCGGTCATCCGGCGATCGATTCCACCAGTCAGAAGGTAGAGGTGGATTTCGGCAGTCAGAGCTATGTCAGCGAGGTGTCGCGTGCGCGCACCTTCGGCTTCATCAACGAGGTGGAGTTTCTGCGCGACCGTGGCCTGGCCAAGGGGGGCAGCCTGGGCAATGCGATCGTGATGGATGAAACGCGCGTGCTCAACGATGAAGGCCTGCGTTCCGGCAATGAGTTCGCGATGCACAAGATCCTCGATGCGATCGGTGATCTGTATGTCATCGGGGCGCCGCTGCTGGCCTCCTATTCGGCTCACAAGTCGGGGCATGCGTTGAACAACCAGCTGATTCGCGCGTTGTTGGCCAAGCCCTCGGCCTGGGAATGGGCGACCTTTCGCCAGCGTCGTGAGTCGCCCCGGATGTTCGAGGCCGACTGGCGCACCGCCGCCTGATCCACCGGCCGGCAATGACCCGTTCAACCCGCGTATGATCGCCGCATGATCATCTTGCTGCGCCTGGTATTCGGAGTGGGCCTCGGGGTCTCGCTCTATTACACGGTCATCTACCTGATCGGCGGCCAGCGCCGCTATCTGGTGCGTGCGCTGCGCACGCTGCTGGTCACCGTGGTGCTGGCATTGATCTTCTTCGCCGGCGTGGCGATCGAACACCTGATGAACTAATTGCGGTGCCGCGCGGGCATCGGTAGCATGATTTGCCTGCACCAGGCAAGGTGCGCTGCAGAT